>NZ_RZRP01000965.1:0-2206 GCF_003997795.1 Mesorhizobium sp. M7A.F.Ca.US.005.03.2.1
GTCGTGTTCGACCTCGGCAGCGGCAAGATCCTGCAGCATCAGGATGCGTTCAAGCGCTGGTATCCGGCGTCGCTGAGCAAGCTGATGACCGCTTACGTCACCTTTCGGGCGATCGCGGCCGGCGAGGTACAGCTCGATTCGCCGATCAAGGTGACCAAACACTCCGCCGCCGAGCCGCCAAGCAAGATGGGCTTCAAGCCGGGCTCGGTGATGCGGCTCGACAATGCGCTGAAGATGATGCTGGTCAAATCGGCCAACGACATTGCCATGGCTGTCGGCGAAAATGTCGGCGGTTCGCAGGCGGCCTTTGCCGACCGGATGAACGCCGAGGCGACCCGGCTCGGCATGAACGGCACGCATTTCGTCAATCCGAACGGGCTCTATTCGCCGGATCAGTACACGACGGCGCGCGACCTCGCCGTGCTGGTGATGGCGATCCGCCGCGAATTTCCGCAATATGTGCCGTGGTTCTCGATCGAGGGCCTTGCCGTCGGCAAGAAGGCGATCCCCAACTACAATCTCTTGATCGGCCGCTATCCCGGTGCCGATGGCATGAAGACCGGCTTTGTCTGCCCCTCCGGCTTCAACATGATCGGTTCGGCGACGCGCAACGGGCGCACGCTGGTCGCGGTTGTGCTTGGCGAGAAGTCGGCGGTCACCCGCGCCGAGACGGCGGCAAAACTGCTCGATCAGGGGTTCGACACGCCTGTCGCCGGCTCGGCCACCGTCACCACGCTGGCGCCCTATGGCGACACGGTCTCACCCAACGACATGCAGGACGAGGTCTGCAAGAAGAAGACGCCGCAGGAGCAGTCCGAGGCGCCGCCGGCCGCCGCCAAGAACGTGCCGAAATCACCCTATCAGGAAAAGCTCGACCATGTGCCGACGCTGGTTGCCGTCGGCCTTGGCGGCGCCACCGGTCCGGCGCCGAAGGCCATCCTCGACCAGGGCGCGCAGGAATTTGCCGATGTGCCGATCCCGAGCTGGCGGCCCGACAGGCCGGCACCGGCCGGCACCGGCCCGAAGATTGCCGGCTCCGCCGCGCAGGGCGACCAGCCGGTCAAGGTTGCGAACTAGCCAATGGGCAGCGGCTTCCCGATCCCAGTCTCGGTGCTGACCGGCTTCCTCGGCGCCGGCAAGACGACGCTGCTCAACCGGCTGCTCAAGGATCCGGCGCTGGCCGACACCGCGGTGATCATCAACGAGTTCGGCGAGGTGGCGATCGACCATTTGCTGGTCGAGCAGTCTTCCGACGGCATCATCCAGCTGTCGGACGGCTGCCTGTGCTGCACGGTGCGCGGCGAACTGGTCGATACGCTGGCCGACCTGGTCGACAGACTGCAGACCGGCCGCATTGCCCGGCTCGCCCGCGTCATCGTCGAAACCACCGGCCTTGCCGACCCGGCGCCGGTGCTGCAGTCGATCATGGCGCATCCGGCGCTGATCCAGGCCTTCCGGCTCGACGGCGTCATCACTTTGGTCGATGCCGTCAACGGCAACGCCACGCTCGATGCCCATGTCGAGGCGGTAAAGCAGGTTGCCGTCGCCGACCGCATCGTGCTCAGCAAAGCCGATCTGGCCACCGACCCCAATGAGCTGGAAATGCTGCGGGCGCGCCTGCGGCAGATCAATCCGGGCGCCGAACTGCTCGATGCCGGCGACACGGAGACAGGCGTGGCGGCGCTGTTTGATTGCGGCCTCTACAACCCGGCAACCAAATCCGCCGATGTGCGGCGCTGGCTTGGCGAGGAAGCGGCGCACGATCATCACCATCATGCTGGTCATGATCACGAGCATGGCCATGACCACGGCCATCGTCACGATCAGCGCGTGCGCTCCTATTCGCTGGTGCATGACGGCCCGGTGCCGTTTTCGGCGATCGAGATGTTCCTCGACCTGCTGCGTTCGACCCATGGCGAGCGCCTGCTGCGCATGAAGGGCGTCATCGAGCTCAGGGAAGACCCGTCGCGGCCGCTGGTGATCCATGGCGTGCAGAAGATCCTGCATCCGCCGGTGCAATTGCCGTCCTGGCCGGATGGCCAGCGTGGCACGCGGCTGGTGCTGATCACGCTCGACATGCCGGAAGATTATATCCGCAGGCTGTTCGCCGCCTTCACCGACCGGCCGTCGGTTGACACGCCCGACCGCGCGGCGCTGGAAAACAATCCGCTGGCGATCGCCGGGCGGTAGCCCCCAACGATTACGG
>NZ_RZRP01000966.1:0-2202 GCF_003997795.1 Mesorhizobium sp. M7A.F.Ca.US.005.03.2.1
TCACAATGCTGGTGCTGGGCGGCATGGGCTCCCTGACCGGCGCGGTGGTCGGCGTCATCTGCGTTTCGCTGTTGTCGGAGATCCTGCGCTCGGTCGAACGCGGCTTCACGATCGGCGATTTCGCGGTGCCGGCCCTGTTTGGCGCCAGCCAGATCGTGCTCGGCTTCATCTTCATTCTAGTCATGATCTTCCGGCCGAAGGGGATCATGGGGGACCGGGAACTTATGTTCGGATCAACCCAAAGATCGGCAACGGTGAACCAGACAGAGGAACGAAAACGATGATCAAACTCACTCGACGCGGTACCATCGGCCTGGGACTTGGCGCATTCTTCGCGCTTGCCTCGGCCAGCACGGCACTTGCTGCCGACACCATCAAGATCGGCTATCCGGCAAACCTGACCGGCATCCAGGCCTCGCTCGACGGTCCGATGCTGAATGGCGCCAAGCTGGCAGCGAGCGAAATCAACGCCGCCGGCGGCGTGCTCGGCCAGCAGATAGAACTGGTGATCTACGACTCCAAGAGCGATTCGACGACGATCTCGACCGTCGCCAGCCAGTTGATCGACAGCGACAAGGTCGTCGGCATCATCGGCTTCGCCGATTCCGACTCGGTGCTGGCCATCGGACCGCAGGTCCAGACGGCGCAGATACCGTTCATAACGCCAGGCGCGACCTCGCCGAAATTGCCGAGCCAGCTCGGCAACGAGATCTTCCTCGCCGCCTTCGGCGACAACGTTCAGGCTGCGGTTGGCGCGGAGTTTGCGCTGAACAAGCTGAACGGCAAAACCGCCTACCTGCTGACCGACATCGGCACTGAATACACAACGCTGCTGTCGGACTACTTCGTCACCGCCTACGAGCATGGCGGGGGCAAGATTTTGGAGCGCGACACCTACAAGATCGGCGACAAGACCTTTACCGCGCAGATCGCCAAACTGAAGGCGCTGTCGCCGCAGCCAGACTTCGTCTATGCCTCGTCGAATGCCGAGGAAATCGGCCTGATCTTGAAGCAGATGCGCCAGGCCGGCATCAACCTGCCGGTGGTCGGCGGCGACGGCTACGACACGCCCTTGCTGATCCAGGTCGGCGGCGACGCGGCCAAGGACACCTACTTCACTACACACGCCTACATCGGTGAGGGCGCCACCCCGAAGGTGCAGGCCTTCATCGACGCCTACACCAAGTCGGTCGGCAATGCCCCGGAGAACGCGTTCGCTGCGCTCGGCTACGACTCGGTCAAGCTGATGGCCGACGCGATCAAGCGTGCCGGTGCGCCGGATCCGGCCAAGATCCGTGACGCGCTGGCCGCTACGTCCGGGCTCGACGGCGTGACCGGCACGATCACCTACCGCCCGGGCATTTCGGTGCCGGACAAGTCGGTCTCGGTCATTGGTGTCAAGGACGGCAAGCTTGTCCTGGCAAGTGAAGCGGCACCGACCTTCGTCGCGGAGCCGTGATCTTGTCCACTCCGGGCTCGCTTTGGGACATCTACAGGTCGCGGCTCTCCGCCGCGACCTTCACCGACCTGACGCATGCGTTTCATCCGGGTCAGCCGCATTTCCCGGCCTTCCCGGACGAGGAGCGCAGTGCGTTGCTCGATTTTTCGAAGGGCGATGCCTTCCAGGTCCACCACTACGCCTTCGTCGGACAGTGGGGCACCCATGTCGATCCGCCGGTGCACTTCATCGACGGCGGCCGCTCGATCGACCAACTGCCGGTGGCGGAGATGCTTCTGCCGCTGGTCATCCTCGACATCAGCGACAGGGTCGCCGCCGATCCCGACGCGACGCCGACGCTCGACGATATTTCGGCCTGGGAGACGCGGAACGGCCGTATCCCGGAAAAGTGTTTTGTCGCACTTCGCACCGGCTGGTGGCCGCGCTGGCCGGACCCCGTGGCATTTCGGAACAAGTCGGCCGACGGTATCTCGCATGCGCCGGGTTGGTCGAAGCCGGTGCTGGAGGAACTTTTGGAACGCCGCGGTGTCGCTGCGATCGGGCACGAGGGCATGGACACTGATCCCGGCCGTGCCACTTCCGCAGGTGACGCAAGCCTGGAATACTATGTGCTGTCGCGCGACTGCTGGCAGATCGAGCTCTTGGCCAATCTCGACAAAGTGCCCGAAGCCGGCGCGTTGATAATGGCAAGCTGGCCAAAGCCAAAGGCCGGATCTGGCTTCCCGGCTCGCGCTGTCGCCATC
>NZ_RZRP01000967.1:0-2202 GCF_003997795.1 Mesorhizobium sp. M7A.F.Ca.US.005.03.2.1
ATCGTCGAGCGCGAGCATCTCGGCGGCATTTGCCTTAACTGGGGCTGCATCCCGACCAAGGCGCTGCTGCGCTCGGCCGAGATCATGCAGTATTCGGATCACCTGAAGGATTACGGGCTGAAGCTCGACGGCAAGGTCAGCGTGGACACATCGGCCGTCGTTGACCGCTCGCGCAAGGTGTCGCTGCGGCTCAATGGCGGCGTTGCCTTCCTGATGAAGAAGAACAAGGTCGACGTCATCTGGGGCGAGGCCAAGCTTTCGAAGGCGGGCGAGATCGTCGTGTCCAAGACGGCCAAGAAGCCGATGGAGCCACAGCCGCCGGTGCCGAAAGGCGTCAAGGGCGAGGGCACCTATACCGCCAAGCACATCATCCTGGCGACCGGCGCCCGGCCACGCGCGCTGCCCGGCATCGAGCCGGACGGAAAGCTGATCTGGACCTATTTCGAGGCCATGGTGCCGAAGGAGATGCCGAAGTCGTTGCTCGTCATGGGGTCGGGCGCCATCGGCATCGAATTCGCCTCCTTCTACCGCACAATGGGCGCCGAGGTGACGGTGGTCGAATTGCTGCCGGCGGTGATGCCGGTCGAGGACGCCGAAGTCTCGACGTTCGCGCAGAAGCAGTTCGAGAAGCAAGGCATGAAGATCATCCTCGAAGCCAAGGTGACCAAGGTCGAGAAGGGCACGAACTCGGTCACCGCGCATGTCGAGATGAAGGACGGCAAGGTCGAGAAGATCACCGCCGACCGCATGATCTCGGCCGTCGGCGTGCAGGGCAACATCGAGGGCCTCGGACTCGAGGCGCTTGGCGTGAAGACCGAACGCGGCTGCGTCGTCATCGATGGTTACGGCAAGACCAATGTGCCGGGCATCTATGCCATCGGCGATGTCGCCGGCCCGCCGATGCTCGCCCACAAGGCCGAACATGAGGGTGTCGTGTGCATCGAGAAGATCGCTGATTTTCCTGGCGTACATGCCACCGACAAGCTGAAGATTCCGGGCTGCACCTACTGCAATCCGCAGGTCGCCTCGGTTGGCCTGACCGAAGCCAAGGCCAAGGCAGAGGGCTGGGATATCCGGGTCGGGCGCTTCCAGTTCGCCGCCAATGGCAAGGCGATCGCGCTCGGTGAGGATCAGGGCTTCATCAAGACCATCTTCGACAAGAAGACCGGTCAATTGCTCGGTGCCCACATGGTCGGCGCCGAAGTGACCGAACTGATCCAGGGCTTTGTCGTGGCGATGAACCTGGAGACGACCGAGGAAGAGCTGATGCACACCATCTTCCCGCACCCGACGCTGTCGGAGATGATGAAGGAAAGCGTGCTCGACGCCTATGGCCGCGCACTCAACGCGTGATAGATTGAAAGCGCTGCTACAGATGGAACCCGGCGGCAAGGTACATCGTTTGCGGATGCACTTTCATCCATCACACAAGGAGAAGGCATATGCACCTGAATGGCGTCGGCTGGATAGCAGCCATCATCATCGGCGGCCTGGCAGGCTGGTTCGCCGAAATGTTCATGAAGAGCAACACCGGCATCTTGATGAACATCGTTATGGGCATCGTCGGCGCGATCGTACTGAATGCCATTCTGCAGGCTCTCAATTTTGGCCCGTTCGGCGTCGGCTGGATTGCCTATCTGATCACCGGCTTTATCGGTGCCTGCCTGCTGATCTGGGCGGGGCGTCTGGTGCGCCGCTGACATCCCTGGAGAGCTGCCATGCGAAAAAGGCTGTTGCGGCATGCGCCGCAGCGGCCTTTTTCTTTGCGCCGAAAAGTCCTAGATGACGTTATGACAACGAACGCCTGACTGGCGCTCGCCAATGAACCAGGTTTCCCGATGGTCACTGTCCTCGATACGATCGCCAACGCACCGCGCCTGCGGCATCCGGAAAAGGCGCACAAGCCTGATCAGGATGTCCTGCGCAAGCCCGACTGGATACGCGTCAAGGCGCCGATGTCGAAGGGCTATGCCGAAACGCGCGAAATCGTGAAGTCGCACAAGCTGGTGACGGTCTGCGAAGAAGCCGGATGCCCCAACATCGGCGAGTGCTGGGAAAAGAAGCACGCCACCTTCATGATCATGGGCGAGATCTGCACCCGCGCCTGCGCTTTCTGCAACGTCGCCACGGGCATTCCAACCGCTCTTGACCCGGATGAACCGGCCCGCGTCGCGCATGCGGTCAAGCAGATGGGCCTTACCC
>NZ_RZRP01000968.1:0-2201 GCF_003997795.1 Mesorhizobium sp. M7A.F.Ca.US.005.03.2.1
GGACAGCATCGACGACACGCTGATGAGAGAACTTGAAGTATCACTGGACCAGCCCCGTTCGGGCGGCCAGGTGGGCAAGCCGGCGGCGCCGCAGTCGCTCGACGACGAGATGACCAAGCTTCTCGGTGAACTCTCCAGCCAGAAGAAATGAGCGACCGCCGGGTCGCTATCCCCGCGAAACACCGTCGCCGGTCCGGCTGCCGAACCACCTCGTCCGAAGCCCCGAGGGTTTTCGATCTTCGCGCGCCCTGAGCGGTGGATGCCGCACCAATGAAAATGGCCGGAAAACCGGCCATTTTCAGAATCGAGTTCGTTCGAGACAGCCGGCCGTGAGCTTCAGTCGTCGCGATAGACTTTTTCGCGGCGCTCATGCCGCTCCTGCGCTTCGATCGACAATGTCGCGATCGGACGTGCATCGAGCCGCTTCAGCGCGATCGGCTCGCCGGTTTCTTCGCAATAGCCGTAGGTGCCTTCGTCGATGCGTTGCAGGGCGGAATCGATCTTTGCAATGAGCTTGCGCTGACGGTCGCGGGCCCTGAGTTCGATGGCACGGTCGGTTTCCGAAGAGGCGCGATCGGCCAGATCGGGGTGGTTGGCGTTTTCTTGCTGCAGGATTTCCAGTGTTTCGCGCGCTTCGCGCAATATGTCATTCTTCCAGGTGACGAGCTTTGAGCGGAAGTAGGATTTCTGCCGCTCGTTCATGAACGGCTCGTCTTCGGAGGGTACGTAATCGGCGGTAACGATGTCGTTCATTCGACTCACCCAAACTGCCCCAAATTTGGCGCCTATATATTCGTCGTCCGACGCCTGCACAAGCGCAATCGGCCGCTGTTTCACGCAATTGTTAAAGTACCTGGGCACGCGTCTTTGCAGCCGCGTACGGTCGCTTTGGTACAAACTCCGCCGCGACACTTTGGATCCGGTGACGCATATTTTCCCTGATCGCGGTGACCCCGGGGCCGATATGCAAGCGCCTTTTGCAGCAGCCAGCGTTGGCTGATTCGCCGTGTTTGAAGAGCACGGGCCATTGTGCGCGACGCCGTTCTCGTGGCTAATCCCGGAAGGCTTCGGCATTCGGAGGTTGGGTGAGCAGGCTTTATCTGTTGCGACATGCCAAGGCAGGCTGGGCATTGCCCGGCATGCGCGATTTCGACCGTCCGCTCGATGCGTCCGGCCGCGCCGATGCCGAAATGATGGGCGCCGCCATGCGCTCCCGCCTCTATGTTCCGGACCGGACGCTGTGCTCCAACGCCAAACGCGCCAAAGAGACGCTGGAAGGCCTGGCCGGCCAGACCGACACCGGCCGGGTCCTGTTCTTCGACGGGCTCTACAGCGCGGACGCGGCCGGTTATCTCAACCTTATCAAGAACAATGGCGGATCGGGCTCGTTGCTGGTCATCGGCCACAACCCGATGATGGAAGACCTTGCCTTGGCAGTTTCGGGCGGCGGCGACGAGGCTGCGCGGGCCACACTGAACCATGGGTTCCCGACCGCGGGCCTGGCGGTCGTCCGCTTCGACGGCGATCTTGCCAGCGCCGCCCAAGGCACCGGCTATCTCGAAGTGTTCCTGACGCCGGCCGATCTCTGAAGCCATTTCAAAGCCTTGTTGCAGCGCCTATATCGGACGGACCGAAGTTCGAGAGAGCATATTTTGGCATCATCGCTGACCACCTTCACCGACGAGGCGAGGATTGCCCTCGACACGCTATCGGGCCGCGCCACCGGGCTTTTTTCCCCATCGCTGCGCCTCGGCGTGACCGGATTGTCCCGCGCCGGCAAAACGGTGTTCATATCGGCCCTTGTCCACAATTTGATCCATGGCGGGCGCCTGCCGCTGTTTGAGGCGCAGAAATCGGGGCGCATCGCGCGCGCCTTCCTCGAGCAGCAGCCCGACGACGCGGTGCCGCGTTTCCAGTACGAGGACCACATCGCAGCCTTGGTCAACGACCGCGTCTGGCCCGATTCGACGCGCGCCATTTCGGAGCTGCGGCTGACCATCGAATATGAATCGGCTTCCGGCTGGAGCCGCATGTTTTCCTCGGGCAGATTGTCGGTCGATATCGTCGACTATCCCGGCGAATGGCTGCTCGATCTGCCGCTGCTCGGCAAATCCTTCGCCGATTTTTCCCACGAAGCCTTTGAAATGGCTGTTCTGCCGGTGCGCGAGGACCTGTCGCAAGCCTGGCGGGCACTATCGGCC
>NZ_RZRP01000969.1:0-2200 GCF_003997795.1 Mesorhizobium sp. M7A.F.Ca.US.005.03.2.1
GCTATACGCTGGTCGCAATCTCGACCGTCGCCACGATGGTCCTCGGCTTCGGCGTGTGGGTGCATCACATGTTCGCGACCGGGCTGCCCGTGATGTCGCTGGCGTTTTTCAGCGCCGCCAGTTTCGTCATCGCGGTGCCCAGCGCAATCGGCGTTTTCGCCTGGATCGCAACCATTTGGACGGGCAAGCCGCAGTTCACGACGCCGTTCCTGTTCTTCGCTGGCTTCATCCTGCTTTTCGTCATCGGCGGCGTCTCCGGTTTCATGACCGCATCGGTTGCGCTCGACTGGCAGCTCACCGACACCTATTTCGTCGTCGCCCACCTCCATTACGTTCTGCTTGGAATCAATGTTTTCCCGGTTATCGGCGGCATCCATTATTGGTTTCCGAAGATGAGCGGCCGGATGCTGGACGAACGGCTCGGCAAATGGACCTTCTGGGTTATGTTCATCGGCTTCAACGCCGCCTTTTTCCCAATGCACATCAGCGGGTTGATGGGCATGCCGCGCCGCATCTATACTTATCCCTCGGGCATGGGCCTGGGCTGGCTGAATTTACTTTCAAGCGTTGGCGCATTCGTTTTCGCAGCGGGCGCTCTCCTTTTCCTAATCAATGTGGCCAAGAGCCTACGGGCTGGCGCGGTGGCGGGTGACAATCCCTGGGACGCGCCGACTCTCGAATGGGCGACGACCTCGCCGCCGCCGGTCTATAATTTCGCGACCATTCCGCAGATTGCTTCTCGCTATCCGCTTTGGGAGGATCGGCTCAAGGAAAGCGAGGAGCGGTCCGTTGTCGGCGACGCCGCGCCGGACGGCATGGTGCTGGATCGGGGAAAGGAAACCATCGGCGTCACCCTGCTCGATGCCGAGCCCAATGTCGTCCTGAAAATGCCGGGCGACAGCATCCTGCCGTTCCTGCTCTCGGTCGGGATGATGCTGTTGTTCTTCGGCATGTTGGCGCAGGTGATCTGGCTGATGGTGTTCGGCCTAGTCTGCGAGATCGTGATTCTAGCCGTGTGGCTCACGCCGCAACCCCACGTCGCGGAGGAAAGGGTGGAAGTCTATGAGTGACCACGCGCATGGCCAGATCCTGCCTGTCGGGGGCGCCGGGGTGGTTTCGACCGCTTGGTGGGGCATGGTTTGCCTGATCGCCACCGAGGCCATTCTTTTCGTTTACCTGATCTTCAGCTATGCCTATCTCGGCTCGCAGCAGGACGGCCCATGGCCACCGTCGGGCGCCCCCAGCCTCAAGCTCGCGCTTCCAAACACGTTTATTCTCGTCGGCAGCAGCTTTCTGTTGGGCTGGGGAGTGCGCGAGTTTCGCAGCCGCAGGTCCAATGGCCGCTTGGCGCTTTTTCTCGTCGGGACCATCGTCCTCGGCGCGGTCTTCATCACGGTCCAAAGTTTCGAATGGGCGGGAAAACCGTTCAATTTTTCCACCAACTCCTATAGCTCAGTGTTCTTCATTCTGACCGGCGTGCACATGGCGCATGTGGCGGTCGGCTTGTTGATGCTGGTCATGCTCCTGATCTGGACCCTTATGGGGCGTTTCGGAAACGTCCATCACGAACACCTTGTTCTCGGCGCGCTCTACTGGCACTTCGTCGACGTGGTGTGGATCGCGGTGTTCACCACCGCCTATCTGGTGCCGCAATTCTCATGAGCGCGCTTCACCCCCTCGCCAAAGGCGTGCAGCATCCATCGCCCTTGCGGCACGAGGCGCCGTGGTGGCTAGTGAGCGTCGGTTTAATCGCGGCGCCCGCGGCGTGGTCGCTGCAATTGCTCGTGTCCTATGTTCTCAACGGCGACAGATGCGCCGCCGGGAGGTTGGGCGCCTTGCCCTTTGAACCGACCGCCATGCTGTATGCGATCATCGGCGTCATCGCGGTCGCAACGTCGATCCTGGGCCTTTGGGCCGCGCATCGCACTTGGCGCCTTACCCGAGAGGAAGGCTCCGGCGATCATCATGAAGGATTGACGACGGGAATCGGGCGCACCCGTTTCCTTGGGCTCAGTGGCATCGTCTCGAGTTCGATTTTCATCGTTGGCGCGGTTTTCGCGCTGCTGGTTCCGTTTTTGGTATCACCATGCTTCGCCCTCTTCTTTTGAGCGCGCCGGCCGCCGTGCTGGCGACGCCCGCCTTTGCGGAAAATGCCGCCTCGCCCATCTGGACGCGATGGTTCGGCGAGCCAGTGGTGGAA
>NZ_RZRP01000096.1:0-11904 GCF_003997795.1 Mesorhizobium sp. M7A.F.Ca.US.005.03.2.1
TCCTGGTTCGATCCGGGCAAGGAGAAGGAGGCCGCCAAGACGCTGCTTTCGCAAGGCTGCGATGTCATCTGCTCGATGACCGACACGGCGACGGGCGTCCAGGTCGCGGGTGAAGGCGGCGCCTGGTCGATCGGCTACGCCAGCGACATGGCCAAGTTCGCTTCGGGCAAACAGCTGACGTCCTTTGTCCTCGACTGGACCAGCGACTATGTCGGCGCCGCCAAGGCCGTCGCCGCCGGCACCTGGAAGCCGGAAGTGCGCTGGGATGGACTGGCAGCGGGCGTCGTGAAGATGGCGCCCTACAATGACGGCATACCGGCCGACACCAAGGCCAAGCTGAAGCAGCTCGAGGCCGACATCGGCAGCGGCAAGGTGCACCCCTATGGCGGCGAGTTGAAGGACCAGGCCGGCAACCTCAAGGTCGCTGCAGGCTCCGTCCTGGCCGATGACGATGTTCGCGGCATGAACTGGTTCGTCAAAGGCATGATCGGCAAGCTGAGCTGAACGCCATCAAAGAACCAGGGAGGCGCCGAGACCGACCTTCGGCGTCTCCCTGCCTGGTTCCCGTCCAACCTCGCTTCACGCCACGGCAGGACCCGCCATGCATCCGCGTCTAGAACTGCGCAACATCTGCAAGCGCTATCCCGGCGTCGTCGCCAATGACGACGTCTCGCTGTCTATCCAGCCCGGCGAAATCCACGCCGTGCTGGGCGAAAACGGCGCCGGCAAATCGACCCTGATGAAGATCATCTATGGCGCGGCACAGGCCGATTCCGGCGAGATCTTCTGCGACGGCAATCCGATCGCGGCGCACAACCCGGCGACGTCGCGCGCGCTCGGCATCGAGATGGTCTACCAGCACTTCGCGCTGTTCGAATCCGTTTCAGTGGTCGAGAACATTGCGCTCTCGGCAAGCAGCGCCTTCGATCTGCCCTCGCTTGCCGCCAAGATCCGCGAGCTTTCGCTTCGCTACGGTATGCCGATCGATCCGCATCGCCAGGTGCATGACCTCTCTGTCGGCGAGCGGCAGCGCGTCGAGATCGTGCGCTGCCTGCTGCAGGCGCCCAAGCTTCTGATCCTCGACGAGCCGACTTCCGTGCTGACGCCACAGGCGGTGGTCAAGCTGTTCGAGACGCTTCGACAACTCGCCGCTGAAGGCTGCAGCATCGTCTACATCAGCCACAAGCTCGACGAGGTGCAGGAGCTCTGTGACACCGCAACCGTGCTGCGCAACGGCAAGGTCACCGGCACCGCTCGGCCGAAAGAGACGACCTCGCTCGAGCTCGCCCGCATGATGGTCGGCTCGAAGCTGCCGGAAATGCATGTCAGCCCGCCGACCCCGAGCGAGAAGCCAGTGCTCGAGGTCAACAACCTTTCGGTCAAGGCAAGAGACCATTTCGGCGTGGATCTGAAGGACGTCTCCTTCAACGTTCATGGCGGGGAAATCGTCGGCCTGGCGGGAGTGTCCGGAAACGGCCAGGCGGAGCTTATCGCCTTGCTCAGCGGCGAACGCACGCATCACAACAACGACGCGATCAGGATTTACGGTACCGCTGCCGCTCGCCTTCGTGCCGACGAGCGCCGCAAGCTCGGTCTCGCCTTCGTTCCCGAGGAACGGCTGGGCCGTGGCGCGGTACCGTCGCATACGCTGTGGGAGAACGCGGTTCTGACCGCCCATCGCTTCGGCACCGTCCGCAACGGCCTGGTCGACCGGCGCAAAGCCAGCGCCTTCGCAGCTGGCATCATCGACAGGTTCAAGGTCAAGGCCAACGGTCCGGCTTCGACGGCGCAAAGCCTGTCGGGCGGCAATCTGCAGAAATTCATCGTCGGCCGTGAGATCGCGCTCGAGCCGAAGCTTCTGCTTGTCTCCCAGCCGACCTGGGGCGTCGATGTCGGCGCCAGCGCCTTCATCCGCCAGACCATCGTCGACCTCAGCCGCGCCGGCGCGGCGGTGCTCGTCGTCTCCGAAGAACTCGACGAGCTGTTCGAGATTTGTGACCGGCTTCTGGTGATCTGCCAGGGGCGCGTGTCACCGCCGCTGATACGCAAGACGACCGACCGCGAAGAGGTCGGGCTGCTGATGACCGGTCGAACGATGGGCACGGATCAAATGGCAATTGGGAGTGGCGACGTTGCGCTTCAGGATTGAACAAAGGCCGGAGCCTTCGGCAACAATGCGCGTCGCGGCGCCGGTGCTGGCGTCGGTTTTGACGCTGGTCGTCGGCTCGATCTTTTTTGCCTCGCTCGGACACGATCCGCTGCCGACGCTCTACGCCTTCTTTGTCGAGCCGTTGAATTCCCTCAACGGTTTGTCGGAATGGCTGCTCAAGGCTTCGCCGCTGATCCTCATTGCGTGTGGGCTGGCTATCGGCTTCCGCGCCAATGTCTGGAACATCGGCGCCGAGGGCCAGTTCACCATGGGCGCGATTGCGGCGAGCGGCGTCGGTCTTTTCTGGCCGAACCCGGACAGCGTGCTGCTGTTGCCGTTGATGTTCGTTGCCGGCATGGGCGCCGGCATGGCATGGGCGGCGATCCCTGCCTTCCTGCGCGCCCGCATGAACACCAACGAGATCCTGGTCACGCTGATGATGACCTACATCGCGACGCTGTTCCTGTCCTATCTCGTGCATGGACCGTGGCGCGATCCGGCCGGTTTCAACTACCCGCAGACGGCACTTCTGCCGACAGCCGCCCTGTTCGAATCCTTCGACCCGGCCTATCGGCTCAACCCTTCGATCTTCATCACCGTCGTCGCCGTGTTCGTGATGTGGCTGTTCACTGACCGCAGCTTCCTTGGCTACAAGATGTCGGTGAGCGGAGCGGCACCGCTTGCCGCCCGCTATGCCGGCTTTCGCGAATCTGCCGCCGTCTGGATCGGGCTGATGGCGGGTGGTGCGGCCGCCGGCATCGCCGGCATGGCGGAAGCCGCCGGGCCGCTCGGCCAGCTCTCGCCGCAGATTTCGCCCGGCTACGGTTTCGCGGCCATCATCGTCGCCTTCATCGGCCGGCTGAACGCCTTCGGCATCGTGCTTGGCGGGCTGTTGATGTCGCTGCTTTTCCTCGGCGGCGAAGGCGTGCAGATGACGCTGGGCCTGCCCTCGGCGCTGACGCGCATCTTCCAGGGCATCCTTCTGTTCTTCCTGCTCGCCGCCGACTTCTTCATTTTTTATCGCATCCGCCTGATACGGCCGGCCCGAGACACGCACGCGCTGGAGACAGCCTGATGGATTTGTTCATCGCCATCTTCACCGGCACCGTCATCGCCGCCACGCCGCTGATATTCGCGGCACTTGGCGAACTGGTGGTCGAGAAGTCCGGCGTGCTCAACCTCGGCATCGAAGGCATGATGCTGATGGGCGCGGCATTGGCTTTCTGGGCCGTCACAGCGGGCTATCCAATGCCGGTTGCGATCCTTGCTGGCGCCCTGGCAGGTGCCGCCGCCTCGCTGCTGTTCGGCGTTCTGGCACTGACCTTCCTCACCAATCAATATGCGGCCGGACTGGCGCTGGCCATCTTCGGTTCCGGCGTGTCGGCCTTCCTTGGCCGCGGCTTCGGCAGCGAGCCTATCGAGGCGCTGCACGGCATCAACGTCCCTGTTCTGTCCGATCTGCCGCTGATCGGTCCGTTGCTCTTCCGCTTCGATCCCATGGTCTACCTGGCTCTGGTGATGTTCGCTGCCATCAGCTGGTTTCTCTACCGCACGAAGGCCGGGCTGATCCTGCGAACGATCGGCGAGTCACCGCAGACATCGCATGCGATCGGCTATCCCGTGATCAGGATCCGCTACATGGCCGTGCTGTTTGGCGGGGCGATGGCTGGCCTGGCGGGCGCCTATCTGTCCGTCGCCTACACACCGCTCTGGGTCGAGAACATGACTGCCGGCAAAGGCTGGATCGCACTGGCGCTGGTGGTTTTCGCCACATGGCGCCCGCTGCGCATCCTGCTTGGCGCCTGGCTGTTCGGCGGCATGACGATCCTCCAGCTGCAGGGACAGGCGCTCGGACTGGAAGTGCCGTCCGAACTGCTCTCGGCCCTGCCCTATCTCGCGACAATCATCGTTCTGGTGCTGATCTCGCGAAACCGGCAAATGCTGGCGCTGCACTTCCCGGCTTCGCTAGCAAGGCCTTTCCGTCCGGCGGGTTGAGCAGCAGGGTCTATTCCCTGTTGTAGGGAATGCCGAGCGCCACCGGCTGATGGGTGCGCGACCGCAAGCCCGCAAGCAGCACAAGTGACGCCACATAGGGCAAGACGAGGAACAGCTGGTGGGGGACAGGAATCCCCACCACTTGCGCATGGATGCCCAACGCCTCCAGAAACGCGAAGATGAAGATCGCTCCAACGATCCGGAACGGCATCCAGTTGCCGGCGATGATCGCGACCACGACCAGCCAGCCGCGGCCGGCAATGAGATCGGGAACGAACTTGTCCGAATAGCCAAGCATCAGGAAGGCGCCGCCGAAGCCGGACATCATGCTGCCGAACATGATCGCGAGGCACTGCCTGAGGCCGACGTGCAGGCCCTTGACGTCAAGCGCCTTCGGATTTTCGCCGACACAGCGCACCTCAAGGCCGTATTTCGTTCGGTAGAGAAAGAACCAGACGAGGATGGGCACCAGGAAGCTGACATAGGTCAGCAGGCGTTGGGAAAACAGCACCGGCCCCAGGATTGGAATATCCGACAGATAGGGGATCGGAACCTGGTCGAAGCCGATGAAGGTCGGCGCCTCGCGGCCGCCAATATAGGCCTGGAACCAGAACAGCGTCACGCCCGATGCGAGAAGATTGAGGGCAAGGCCGGCTACGAATTGCTCGGCCTTCAAAACAATCGTGACGAACGACATGATCAGGCTGCTCGCGGCGCAGGCCAGGATGGCTATCGCCAGAGCCAGCCAAGGCGATCCGGTTGTCGAGGCAACCATGTAGGCGACAATGGCGCCAATCAGCATGGTGCCTTCGACAGCGATGTTCCAGATGCCCGCGCGCTGCGTGACGAGTTCGCCCATTGCCGAAAAAAGCAATGGCGTGGCAATGCGGACCATCGCCGCCAGGAGGCTTATCAGAAGCGGGCCCTGCAGCAGCTCAAGCATGGACTTCCCTCCTCACGATCTGAAGGCGCGTTGCGACGGCGGCACTGAGAAAGAACAAAAGCACCAGCCCTTCCATCGCCGACACCAGGCCTGCCGGCGTGCCACTCTTCAGCCGCATGTAGATCGTGCCGCTTTCCAGCGCGCCGAAGAACAGGGCGGCGATCATCACGCCGCTCGGGCGCAGTCCTCCCACCATGGCAACGACGATCCCCGAACTGCCGATGCCAAGCAGCGTCTCGGCACGCAGCCGGTGCGAGACACCGAAAAGCTCGCCGGCGCCAGCCAGTCCCGCCAGGGCCCCCGACATCAGCATGACGGTCAGCAGAAGCCCGCGCACATTGGTGCCGCGAAACGTCAGCGCGGTCGGGTTTGAGCCGAACGCGCGGATTTCGTAGCCCAGCGACGTCTTGTCGAGCAGCACCGCTGCGAATGCCGAGGCGGCGAGAGCGAACAGGAAGCCGACATGCAGCTTTCCCGCCCCAACGGACAAGAGGATCGGCCACTCCAGACTTGGATCGATGGGCGGCGACTGGTGATAGGATACGGTCACGCCTGTCGCCATCCAGGGGCCGCCATCGAGAAGGTAGGCGAGCAGGTACATGACGACGTAATTCAGCATCACCGTCGAAATGATCTCGCTGGTGCCGAACCTGGTTTTCAGTGCGCCGGCCAACAGGCCGAGCACGCCGCCGCCCGCCATTCCGGCCAGCGCGAGTGTGCAGACGGCCAGCCAGCCTGGCAATGGCGCTATCCAGAAACTCACCCAATAGGCGGCCATCGCGCCGGCGAACACCTGCCCCTCCTGGCCGATGTTCCAGATCTTGGCCCTGAATGCGAACACCGTGCCCAGCCCGACAAGCAACAGCGGGGTCGCCTTCGCCAGCGAACCGAGCAATGCGCCTTGGCTGCCGAATGCACCGACGATCAGGGCCGTGAAGGCCCTTGCAGGATCGCCGCCGGAAAGCCTCAGCAAAACAGCGGAAGCCAGGAGAGCACCTGATATCGCCGCCGAATAGCAGACGACGTTCCATCCCAGGCTGCTGCCCGAGCGTCGTTGAAATGAAATCATTGAATTCCCTGCGTAAGCTGGCTGGCATCGCCTGCCATCATCATTCCAAGTTCGAGGAGGCTGGTCTCCTCGGGTCGCACGATGCCCATGATCCGGCCCTTGAACATGACCGCTATGCGATCGCAAAGGCGCAGCAGGTCTTCGAGTTCCTCTGAGGCGAGCAGGATCGCAAAGCCCGCGGCCCGCTTTTCCAGGATTTTCTCGTAGACGAATTCGGAGGCCGCAACGTCGAGCCCTCGCGTCGGCTGGTTGGCCAGCAACAGCCGCCGCGCATGCTGGAACTCGCGGGCAAGAATGACACGCTGCGCGTTGCCCCCCGACAGTCGCTCCACCGGGAGGTCCGCCGAGGCGGTCGCGACCTTGTATTCGTCGATCTTGCGCCTCGCCAACTCAGCCAGTTTGCGGCGATCGAGGAACGGACCGCGACAATATTCCGGCGATCGCTGCCAGCCGAGGACAAGGTTTTCGGCGGTTCCGAACTCCGGGATCAACCCTTCGAGGAAACGATCGTCCGGAATGAAACCCACGCCGCTGTCGAGAATCTGGCGAGACGTCGGCGCGGTGACCGGGCTTCCTTCCAGCGAGAAACCGCCCGATTGAAGCGCGCGGACTCCCATCAGTACCTCGAACAGTTCCTTCTGGCCGTTGCCGGCAACGCCAGCCAGCCCGAGAACCTCGTTGGCGGCGACGGTAAACGTCACGTCCTTGAGGACATCCTCGCCCCATTCGCCAACCGCCGACACCTTTTCGACCGAGAGGATTTCTCCCGTCGGCGTGACGGAATTGTCCCTGACGTTTTTCGTCACCTTGTGCCCGACCATGAGGGCGGTAATCGCCTCGGCTGTCGTATTGGCGGTGTCCACCGTAGCGACGACCTTGCCTTTGCGCAGGATGGTGACCCTGTCGGATTGCATCACCTCGCGCAGCTTGTGACTGATCAGGACAATCGACAATCCACGCTTGCGCATCCCATCAAGGATGACGAAGAGCTGGTCGGATTGCTGCGGCGTCAGGACCGCCGTCGGTTCGTCCAGGATCAGCAGCTCGGCACCGAAATAGAGTGCTTTGAGGATTTCCACCCATTGCTGTTCACCGACCGACAATTGCCAGATTTCGCGATCGAGGTCGATGTCGATGCCGCAGTCCCTGCAGAGGCCGAGAACCCTGCGGCGGGCATCGGCCTTCCTCAGCAGCAACCCGACATCGGCACTGCCGACGATGATGTTTTCGAGCACGGTGAAGTTCGACACCAGCACGAAATGCTGGTGAACCATGCCGATGCCTAACCGCAAGGCATCGGCGGGAGAGCTCAATTCCACCACCTCGCCCTTGAAGCGTATCTCGCCGCTATCGGCTTTGTAGTAGCCGTAGAGGCAGGACGACAGCGTCGACTTGCCTGCCCCGTTTTCACCGAAAAGGCAGTGGATCTCACCTTTGCGGATATCGAGATTGACCCCGTCATTGGCAATGACGCTGCCAAATCGCTTGGTAAGGTTCTGAACGTTCAGCAGGTCTTCCATTGGGTCGCACCGGGCTGCCTGGTTGATGTGTCTTACTTCACCTCGGCGGTGTTGAGCGGAACGACAAACTTGCCGGAAAGAATCTCCTGCCGCTTGGCAGATATTTCGCCCTTCACCGCCTGCGGGATCTTGCCGTCGAAATCATGATAGGGTGCGATGTCGGTGCCGCCTTCGGCCATCGAAAACCATTTCGGTTCGGCGTTGCCATTGAATTGCGCACCGGCCTTGTGTTTCAGCCATTCGCCGATGATCCAGTTGAGATCGGGCTTCCAGCTGATGGTGGCGCTGGACGCAATGGCGTCGGGCGCGACCTTGCTCTGGTCGTTGATGTTGGCGAAGCACATGATCTTGTGCTCCTGGCAGGGCTTGAAATTGTCGGTCAGCATGAAAACGACGTCGGCGCCGGCCGCGATCTGCACATTGGCATGCTCAGCCGCCAGCGCATTGTCGGACCACGAGCCGATGAACGAAAGCCGATGCTGGATGTCCGGCCTGATCGACTTTGCACCCTCGAAGAACGCATTGATCTGGTCGTTGACGTCATTGGCTGGAAAGGTGCCGACGATGCCAACCATGCCTGTCTTGGTGGTATGGCCAGCCAGCATCCCAAGCAGGTAGGAAGGCTCATGCAGCCGCTTGTAGATCCAGTATTGATTTGGCCCGGCTGGGTGATTGCCGGAGCCGGTGACAACAAACATCAGGTCGGGGAACTCGACGCTCAGCTTCTGGACCTGGTCCGAATAGGTGCCATGGCCCCAGATGATGTCGTATTCACCACTCTCTGCGTAGAAACGCATGGCGTTCTCAGCATCGTCTCCGTACAGCGGATCGGTATGTTCCCATGCAATCTCCAGCCCCTCGGGCCTTTCCTGTTTCAGTTGCTCAAGCGCGTCGAGCAGCGTCCGGTCCCAGCCGACGTCAGGCAGGTCCTGCAGGATAACAGCCAGTTTCAGCGTCTTTGGGACATCCGCGAATGAGCGTACAAGCCCCGACAGAAGCAGGGCGCCCGCCGTGCCCAGGATTGCCGTGCGTCGCGTAATGGTATTCGTCATCGCTTGATCCTCTCATTCCAGTCCGAGAACTGTCCAATGCCGCCCTGTCGTCATCCGGATGTTCTTGTCTTTTCCGGTTGCCTACTTGGAGGCGGCGATCGCCTGGACAACGTCCCCATGGCGTTGTTGGCAGCCGGTCTTCCGGCTTAGGTCCGAAACTTCCACGGCGAAGGTCGGCTAACAATGGCTGCGATTTCTTTCGCGCATATCCACAATTAATCATGTCCGAAAATGCGCCCATGACTAGAGCATAGTGCCGAAAAGTGTGAAGCGGTTTTCACGGACAAACGGAAACCGTTTGTCCAGACATCATGCTCTATCTCTTTGATCTAGAAGCGGATTCCGATTTCAGGTCGATTCGACCTGAAATCATCCGGCTCTAGTGTGCGCCGATACCGTTGCCGGCCACGACGCCATAACGCAGGCCCCTTTCGCGCAGCCAGCGGCGGTAGGCGGCCGACGCGGCGTCGGCGCGGATCGGCACCTCGGAACGGGGATCCAGCGGCAGCCTCTTCGGAACCTGATTCTCCAGGATCGGCTTGTCCTGACCCAGGATGGTCTGATGAAATCGCCTCCTCGACACAGGCGACGACATGCCAGTCGTTGAGCGCAACGGGATCGAGATGAGAGAAATTGCTCATGGTGCTGTCCAGCCTGGAATGTCTGTTGTCGGTGAACGGATCTGGCCAAGGCGCGACCGGCAACCAGGTTGCAAGACATCGGTCCGTTGCCTGACGCCGGATCAACCCTGATTGCCCGACAATTCATTTGTGCCTGGAAACCGCCATGTCCGCTCTTGAGGAAAGCATATCGCCAGTTCACCCGCCGGTTCTGGAGGCAATGCTTGCCTCGTCACCCGGAGGCACGTGGGCAACCATCAGGCGTTGCGCTTCTGCTCTCTGAGCTCGGTCGGTGAACAGTCGAACGCCAGCTTGACCTGCCGCGAGAAATGATAGGGGTTCTTGTAGCCGACCTGGTAGGCGATCTCGCTGATCGACAGTCCTGTCCGCTGCAGCAGATGCGTGCCGTAATCGAGGCGGCAACGCCACAGATATTTGGCCGGCGTCATGCCGAGATGTTTCTTGAACGCCGAGACCAGATATTGCGGGCTGACGCGCACCTGCTGCGCCACCCGCTCGATCGACAGATCGGCGGCAAAGTTCTCTTCGAGGAAACGGCGTGCCTGCAGGATCGTCTGCGGGATCGGCCGCTCCGCCTCGATCACCTCGGCCTCGTAGATGAAGGCGTGGAGCAAGGCGTTGGTCAGCGACTCGCGAACACCACTGCGGCCGCCGCGCTCGCCGAGGCCAAGATCAACACCCAACTGCATGAGGGTGTGAACCATCGGCGAGGCGACGATGAATGGCGCGAACTTCTCGCGCTCCTTGTACAGCCACGCCGCGTTCTGCGGCCGGCCATCGCACCAGCTGACATGGGTCAGCGTTTCCGGCGCCACCGACGTCATGTAGCGATCACGCGTGAGCGACAGAGCACATTGTCCTGCCTCCAGTTGCAGGACGCTGTCATCCGCCTCGAGCGTCAGGGATCCGACGTGGACAAGCATGAAGGCCAGATAGTCGCCACCGATCGGCCCGTAGTCGCCGCCATTCTCATAGGTTAGTTCGCCGAAGGTGTTCTCGCGGCTAAGGTCGATCGGTGGCAGGCGCATATCGGCTTCCCCCTGTCAGACTGCCGGTGCCATGCAAGTGAAGTCGATCCGCGTTCCGGCTGCGTCTCCAATTGTCGAAGCTATGGCCTCGTGACGCAAGATACCGCCAATCAACCTGCTCATGGCGGCAGACCGATGCTTCCACGCGCACAGGCCCAGGCTAGCCGAGGCGATCCGCCAGGCGATCTCCAGAGAGGCCGCCCTTGAACGCTCGCTGGTCAACGGCTTGTCGAGATCGACGTCGAGCCGCGCTGGCCAGTTCCGCCTGCGCAGAGAGGTTCGTCCACCTCCTCCTCTTCGTCGTCACTCGGGTGGGATCACACTGGTGGACATAGCCGGAATGAAGGGCGCCTTGGTCAAAGGCGCCCTTCGCATCGGCGGCGCGCTTCGGTCCTGGAGGTACGGACTCAAGCATTTTGAGAGGAGCCACCCGATGAGCTCACTGGGCCGGCTTGCCCAGCGAGCATTCGTATATTTCGGCGAAGTGCTACAACAATCCGCTAGAAGTCACGCTGGAAGCGGAGGAGGCCGCCGACGCTATTCTCTTTCGTAGCGCCGACCCAGTTACGGTTGTCAATCTGGCCAAACTTGCCATCGTGGTTATAGTCAACTTCGGCCGTGACCGTGAAGCCGGGGACGACATCGTAGGCAACGTTTGCCGCGACACCGTAATTCTTGTCATCGTCAGCGGAAACCTGGAGATTGAACGAGGTCTTCTCGTTGAACTTGTAGGTGCCGCCTCCCCAGACTGCCCAGTTGCCGCCCCACTGCTTATAGAAGTTGCGGTCGATGTTCTTGTCGGTGCCGTAACCGGCCATCAAGAACAGAGACAGAGCGCTCGAAGCGTTCACGTCCAAGCGAACCTTGCCGGCATATTCTTCGAAGGTGCTGTCATAAGCAGCGACGCCCGTGATCGCGCCCCAGCCCTGCGTGTACTTCACGCCGCCGACGACATGCGGGACATAGCTGTCGATCGTGTCGTAACCCGAACTGATGTACGCGAAAGGCGGGACGCCGGTCGGGCCAGCGCTGCCGCTACCTTCTTCGAGGGAAACCACGCCCGACAAACCGTTGCCGAGGTCGAAGTAGTACTGGACGACGTTGCTGTCGAAGCCGCCATAGGGGACGATCGTGTCGTTGATGACGTTGCCGGCGTAACCGATGAAGGTGTCGAAGGCCGGGTCGTCCTTACCGACGCGCAGACCACCGATCTGGATCCAGGCGAAGTTCAGCGTAATGCCCGTGTTGCGGGCCTGCCAGTTGTTGCGGCTGTCGTTGGTCGTGGCCTGGTTGGCATAGTCGCCGAAGCTGTTGCCGAAGTTGAAGCGGGTCTCGGTGTAGGTCTTCAACGTGCCGAGTTCGGTTTCCTGGCCGGTCCAGGTCTTCAGGTTGAAGCGGGCATTCTTCCAGTAGGTCGAGTGGTCGTCTTCGCCCATGCTGTCAGGAACGTGATTGACGCCATCGAACGAACCGGCATCACCCACGCCGACGTCGTAGCGGACATAGC
>NZ_RZRP01000970.1:0-2199 GCF_003997795.1 Mesorhizobium sp. M7A.F.Ca.US.005.03.2.1
CACTCCCACACAACGATGTGGGAAAAAAACCATGTGATCGGCAATCCAGCAAGTCACAAAACCGTACGAATCCGGCCGCTGGTTAACTTTGTAAAAGCGTCGAAATTTTCGCAAATGCCCGCACCCGCAGGAAACCAATTTTGGAAGGCCCGTAGCTCACACGGCCGCAGCCCGATCATCATCGATCCAGAGAAGCTGTGGACGGCATGTTGCGAGTACTTCGAATGGGTCGACGCGCACCCGCTCTATGAGGCCAAGCCCTTTGCGTATCAGGGCGAGGTGAAGATAGAGAACGTGGCGAAGATGCGCGCCATGACGATTTCACCAGCCAGGTCGAGGAAATCATCCGCACCCAGAAGTTCGAATCGGAACTCACCGGCAAAGACGGCGAACCGTTGCCGCTGGTCCCCGTGGTCAATGTCACAGTCCGCAGTTCTTGACCTGGAGCTGCATCCCAAGCAGGGGATAGCATTCAACACCGAAGCGACCGAAACGCTGTATGGTGGCGCGGCCGGCGGCGGCGGCTCCTCATCATGGCGCCGATTGCTCGGTCGGCCGCGCTCCTTCGACTCCAGCCCGCCGGCGCCGTCCTGGTCATAGGCTTGCAACAGCCGGTGAACCTGACTGCGGCTGAGATGAAGAAGCTCCGCCGCCTGGACGCTCAGCCGCCGGTCGCGGATCTTCTGGATGGCTTCAAGACGATGCAGCTCTTTTTTGCGACAAGGTGATCAAAGGCATGCCGGCTCCGCAATACGCCCGGTCTCACGCCAGGCAGTGTGAAGTCGTCAGCCTTCCTTTCCAGCTTCGAGTTGGCCAGAGCATGAGCTGTGAAAGTCGGGGACTGTCGCATCTCTAAATTGCTCAAGTGTCGCATCTCTATATAACTGCTACATCCAGAAGTCGCATAACATACATTATGGAACATAAAATTATGATTTGAAATCAATGTGTTGGCAAAATTTATCGGCTGTTAGCCACCCGCTCCATCATGCTTTCGCCGCACAAGAAAAGCAAAATGCGTTTCATCGTTGGGCCACCTGGGCCCCTTTTGTTGCGAATAGCTGCTTTGTGCCGCGAGGACCTTGGGAAGCTATTTCCTTTCGAAAAAACAGATTTTTCCTTTCGGGTAGAGGTTGGGATATGATTGCGCGACAGGAGTGCGATCTATGCAGAGTTTCACCGTCGAGCTGATACGCGACGGCAAAGCTGTGGAACGTGCCGAGGTTCAGGCCGAAAATGTTGTTGAAGCTGCGAAGACGTGGGGACCAGTAACCATCCCGTACGCCGAAGAGCCTGACATCGGCGAATGGATCAGGGTAACGCACCCTTGCGGCAGCACGACAAGTTGGTTCGAGCCGGATCGTTAAGCGCGGCCAATTTAGAGCTCACTGGCCAGGATGCGTCAGGGCTGTGGGTAAGAGCCGTGACGAACGTCACGGCGTCGGGATCATAGCAGAAGATGGACGGATGACCCGGTGCGAACCAGCGATGACAGCATGTAGTAGGCTAATCCATCTTCCTGATGTCGATCTCGCCCCTCCCCTCTCCCAGGCTGTCCGTCTCGCTTTCCCTACCCGTCTTCCGCCCGAGCAGGACGACCCTGCTGTTCGGCGCAGCAGGACTGGCCGGCACAGGCCCAACGGTACTACGCGCAGCGCCCAAGCGCAGCCTTTCGAAACTTGGTGGCACAGACCAGAAGCTTTTATGCAGATTGGAAGTCCAAATTTAAACAGTTCATCCTACGTTGGCCGATGGGCTTTTTGTCAAGGAAACGCAATTGAGCCGGTCGGGCAGAACGGATTTTGACTTTGATGGTGCAAGAAAGGCGGTTTTTTCGACCGCCAACTTGCCGGCGGCAATTGCGTTGGCCGTGCTTGTGATCTGCGCGGTCCTTGCGGACTTGCAGAACACGAAAGTGTCCGATCAACTCGCGCGCGCCGAAGTCCAGGCCAAGGTCAACATCATAAGGGCCAAGCTCGAAGGCAATGTAAACGGTAATCTCCAGCTTGTTCAGGGCCTCGTCTCGGCCATAGTTACAGAGCCGTACATGGGACAGCAGAGATTTGCGTCCTTGGCAAGCAACCTGTTCCGACAGAGATCGCAACTGCGCAACATCGCCGGTGCGCCCGATCTCGTCATCTCGCTGATGTACCCGATGGAAGGCAACCAGAAGGCGATCGGGCTCGATTACCGCAAGAG
>NZ_RZRP01000971.1:0-2198 GCF_003997795.1 Mesorhizobium sp. M7A.F.Ca.US.005.03.2.1
ATCGTAGAGCGTCGCACCCGGCATCATCAGGCCGGTGTCGATCAGGCTGACGAATGCAACGCGCGGCTCGGCGCGCTTGCCCGTGAGAACGGTCAAGTCGGCCTCTTCCAGCGGCCGCACTGCGTCGATGCGCTCGTTGGCGGCGTCGATGTAGGCCTGCTCGCGCTCGATGCCGACGAAATGGCGGCCGAGGCGCTTGGCCACCGCGCCCGTGGTGCCGGAGCCGAAGAACGGATCGAGCACGATGTCGCCCGGTTTGGTCGAGGCCATCATGATGCGGGCAAGCAGCGCTTCCGGCTTCTGCGTCGGGTGCAGCTTGTCGCCATTGTCGTTCTTCAGCCGCTCGCCGCCGGTGCAGATCGGAAACAGCCAGTCGGAGCGCATCTGGATATCGTCGTTGGACGCCTTCATGGCTTCGTAGTTGAAGGTATAGCCCTTGCCCTTCTGGTCGCGCGTGGCCCAGATCATCGTCTCATGCGCGTTCTGGAAACGGCGGCCGCGGAAATTCGGCATCGGGTTGGTCTTGCGCCAGACGACGTCGTTGAGGATCCAGAAGCCGAGATCCTGCATCTTGGCGCCGACACGGAAGATGTTGTGATAGGAGCCGATGACCCAGATGGTGCCGTTGGGCTTCAGCACCCGGCGCGCCGCCAGCAGCCAGGCACGCGTGAAAGCGTCATAGGCCTCGAAACTCTCGAACTGGTCCCAATCGTCGTCAACGGCGTCGACCTTCGACTGATCAGGGCGGTGCAGGTCGCCGTCGAGCTGCAGATTGTAGGGCGGATCGGCGAAGATGACGTCGATCGATTTTTCGGGCAGCCGGTCTAGCGCGGCGACGCAGTCGCCCTTGAGGATCGTGTCCAGCCATTCGGATTGCTGGGGAGCGTGGGAAAGCTCGTCGAGAAGACGCACGGCAGACATTCTGACACCCAAGGCACGCGTTACTGTTTACTCCTGGTTATGGTTACCGATCAGCGTAAATATTCCGTGAAGGCCAAGGGATGGGTGTGGCGAATTTGCGAAGGCGGCCCTGTTGGTGTATGCCGCGCCGCCTGAGCCTTCCGAGGCCACTTCGCCCTCCCATTGTCCGGATCACCATGCCCCAGCCAGACCTTGTCATCTTCGATTGCGACGGCGTGCTCGTCGATTCCGAGATCATCGCCGCCCGCGTCGACGCCGAGCTTTTGACCCTGGCCGGATACGAGATATCGGCTGAGGAGATTTCGGAGAGCTATGCCGGCCTGACCTTCAAGGACATCATGCTGCGGGTCGAGGAAAAGTCCCGCATTCCCTTCCAGGCCTCTCTTATCGACAGGGAGGAACAATTGGTCGACCGCAAACTGCGCAGTGACGTCCGCGCCATCGACGGCGCGCGCGAGGCCGTTGCCGCGGTAACGGTGCCGCGCTGTGTCTGCTCGAATTCACGCTCCGAGCGGATCGAATTCATGCTGGAGAAGGTGCATCTTCTGCCGTTTTTCGCCGACCGGATTTTTTCGGCGATGGAAACACCGACCGCGAAAACGAAACCGGCGCCGGACGTGTTCCTGTTTGCGGCGGAGAAACTCAGCGCCAACCCGGCGAACACTTTCGTCATCGAGGATTCCGTGCACGGCGTCCACGGCGCAAGGGCGGCGGGCATGCGGGTGATCGGCTTCACCGGCGCGGGACACAGTTATCCCGGCCATGCCGACGCGCTCACCGAGGCCGGCGCTGAAACGGTGATCCGCCGCTGGGCGGAGTTGAAAAGCGTGATCGCCGCGCTGTCGGAGTGGTCGGACGCCTGAGAAGCGTGCGCCGCGACGCACGCCTCATGCAACTGCCGAGACCTAGTTCGTCGCGGCAGCCCTCTTGCGGCGGGTCTTCTTCGACTTGTCGGCCGTTGCCTGATGCGCGGTTTCGTCATAGCCGGCAAAGGCCTGATAATCCTGGGCCGTCGGCTCGGGCACGACGACATTGGAATCGGTGAAGACGAACTGCGTGGCAACCGAAGGATCGGTGACCTGGACCTGATACTGGTGGAGCTGCGAATAGAGGACCTCGGTGCCGTGCATCACCGCCGTTCGGATCGGCATGGTGATCGTGCCTGGAGAAAACTTCGGTCCGGGGACAATCTTGCCGGCGACCGCAATCTTCATCGTCAACTGGCCGTTGGCACGGCTGCAGTCGCGTGTCACGTCGCTGACCGACGCCTGGTAGAT
>NZ_RZRP01000972.1:0-2194 GCF_003997795.1 Mesorhizobium sp. M7A.F.Ca.US.005.03.2.1
TTGTTGAGCAGCAGCGACAGGCCGTAGAACAGGTTGATCGACCAATAGGGCACGATGGTCCAGGCGAGGAACGGGATGCCGTGCTCCCACGAGAACACGATACTGCCGACATCGTCGCGCCGCGACGCCAGCCAGTTGGCGAAGCCGTAGCTGAGATAGAAGAACGGCGCCAGGAAGGCCAGCCACAGGGCTGCCCTGACGACCACCCGGCTATAGGGTTCGGCACGCGCCACGGATGCAGGCGATGACACCATGCTGCTCAGCGGCGCCGCGCGAGCGAGACGGTGAAGATGCCCCATTGGTCGATGCGCTGGTCGAGCTTTTCGAAACCGGCGGCTTCGACGAGCTGGTTCATTTCGCCTTGCGTGCGCCGGCGCATCACCCAGGCCTCGCCGCCGCGATGCGAGGTCAGGCTGCGGGCGATCAACTCGAGCTGCGGGTGCCAAGGCTGGTTGGTGTAGAGCAACAGGCTGCCCGGCTGCATGGCGCTGGCCAATCCACCGAGCGAGCGGGCGATCATCGCATTGTCCGAGAATAGCTCGTAGAGGCCGGAAACGATGGCGAGGTCCGGCGCCGGATCGGCGTTGGCGAGCATGTCGGCATCGAAAGCGTCGGCGCGCTGGAACGTGACGTCAGCCGGCAATTGCCGCTCCGTGATCAGCTTGCGGCCAAGCTGCACGTTGAGGTCGGAATAATCCTGCAGACGCACGCTCGCCGGCTGGTCGGGGCTCTTCACGATGGCATCGAGAACATAGCGGCCGTGGCCGGCGGCGATGTCGAGAATATGCACTGGCCGGCCAGTGGTCTTGAGCGTTGCCAGGCAAGAGCCGATCAGTTCTTCGAGATGCAGCTTGCGCTGGCGGATGCCGCGCCAGCCGATAGCTTCCAGGAAGACACGGTCGACGACGCGGCCAAGGGGCGTAAGTCCGCGCGCGTCGTTTTCGTAGACATAATCCAGCGTCGAGCCGGAATCGAAGCCGGTGGCAATGCCGGTCTTCATGCCTTGGGAAACCCAGGCGCCCATGCGGATGGAGGCGCGGCTGAATGCCCAATAGAGACCCTTTGGCGACATCAAAGCGAGCGGTGAAGCAAGCCGGTCGGCCTCGTCGCGTGTGTAGCCGGCAATGTCCGCCTGCTTCAGGTCGACCGGCGCATCCGGTGCCGCGAACTGCCTGGCCAGGAACGGCCGGATCAGGTCGAGGGCCTTTGCCCGGTCGCGTTCGCCCAGCGTGTCGTGGAAGAAGCCCGGTAGCACATGACGTTCCTTGATGCGGCTGCCGAGATTGACGAAGAACTCGTGCTGCGGGCCGTGGCGCACGACCCAATCGCTGCCCGAAAGCAGAAGCTGCGTCGGCGCGGTGATGGCGCGGGCGTCAGTGACGATGCGGGCTGCGTGCTGATAGAGTTCGACCAGGATGTTGGAAGCGATCGGCCGCGTGATCAGTGGATCGCTCTCGAAAGAGGCGATGCGCACTGGATCATGGGTCAGGAATTTCGCCTTGACGTAGGAATTGACGAAGAAGCCGCCCTTGATCTTCTGCCAGAGCGCTATGCCCTCCTTGGCGAAGGGCACGTAGAGTTTTACCGAGAAGGCCGGTGAGGCCAGCACCATGGCGCGCAGCTTCGGCGCATAGTCATGCACCCAGGCGGCGGCCAGAACGGCGCCGAAGGACTGCGCGATCAGCGCGATATCGCGCGTGGCGAAGCCATCCCTTTCAGCGATCTCGCGCATGAAGCAGTCGATGTCGCGCACCAGCGCCGAGAAGGACGGGGCATAGCCGCGCTCGCCGGACGAACGGCCATTGCCGCGGGCATCCCAGGCATAGAAGGCGTGGTCCGGCATCCGCAATTCATCGACGAGATGGGCCATGCGGCCGCCATGCTCGTGGCCGCGATGGAAGAGCACCACCGCGCCTTTGGCATCGGCCGAAGCCGCCGGCCAGAAGCGGTAGAAGATCTCCGTCCCGTCATGGCTGCGGAAGACCCGCTCCTGCGCTTGCCGCGCAAGGCTTTCCGTGACCGCGGCCGCGATGGGTTCGTGCATCATGGTCTTTCCCTCTGGCGGCCCCACTGGCGGCATTGCGAGCCTCGATGCTCAGCTGGCGCTGCCAATAAGCCCGGCGCGTATCCGGTTTATGGCGGTCAGCAGCGAAAGCGTTGCCATGGCCGGAAACACAAATGGCGCGATCGATAC
>NZ_RZRP01000973.1:0-2192 GCF_003997795.1 Mesorhizobium sp. M7A.F.Ca.US.005.03.2.1
CATCAGCGCCACGCACAAGCACCCCTTGCCAACGCAACACGCCGCGATCGCGGGCTACGACATGGTGGGCATCACCGTCGACGAGCGTGGCTGGATCGCGCTCGAGCCGCAGCGCAACGCCGCCTAGGCGGCGTCTAGAAATCGCTGGTCAGGCCCTTTACCTCCCAGTCGCCGTAGCGGCCGGGCTCCTTGCCGCCGCGGCCGCCGATTTCCTTCGGCGCCGAGGCTTCCTTTTCCAGGTACTTTGCACGCCTTGCTTCGGCTTCCGCGAGCGCACGTCTGGCTTCCGGCGTCAGCGCCTTTGGCTCGACATCATGGGCAAGCTCGGCATCGGTTTTACTGGCTTCGTCGTTCATGCGATATTTCCAGCGGATTGAAACGGGAACTGGTGTTTCCCATCATATAGCGATGAGACCAAGCGGATCGACCCCTTTTCGCTATCACCTGGACAGGAGCAGACGATGAACACACTTCGCACCGCCATGCTTCTTGCCGCGATGACCGCGCTGTTCATGGGCGTCGGCTTTTTGATCGGCGGAACCGGCGGCATGATGATCGCGCTGCTGATCGCCGCCGGCACCAATCTGTTCAGCTACTGGAATGCCGACAAGATGGTGCTGTCGATGAACCGTGCCGTCGAGGTCGACGAGAAGAACGCGCCCGAATATTACGCCATCGTCCAGTCGCTCGCCAAACAGGCCGGCCTGCCCATGCCGAAGACCTACCTGATCGACAATCCGCAGCCGAACGCCTTTGCCACCGGCCGCAACCCGCAGAACGCGGCGGTCGCTGCCTCCACCGGCCTGTTGCAGGCGCTGACGCCTGAAGAGGTCGCAGCCGTCATGGCGCACGAACTCGCCCATGTGCAGCACCGCGACACGCTGACCATGACGATCGTCGCCACCTTTGCCGGTGCCATTTCGATGCTCGGCAATTTCGCCTTCTTTTTCAGTGGCAATCGCGACAACAATCCGTTCGGCTTTGTCGGCGTGCTGGCGGCGATGATCGTAGCGCCCTTTGCCGCGATGGTCGTGCAGATGGCGGTCAGCCGCACCCGCGAATACGAGGCCGACCGACGTGGCGCCGAAATCTGTGGACACCCGCTCTGGCTGGCATCGGCGCTTGACAAGATCGCCCGCGGCGCCGAACGCATCCGCAACCCCGATGCCGAGCGCAATCCCGCGACCGCGCATCTCTTCATCATCAATCCCCTTCACGGCGAGCGCATGGACAGCCTGTTCTCCACCCACCCCGCCACTGAGAACCGCATTGCAGCCTTGCAGGCGATGGCGCGCGACATGGCCGGCAGCGAAACCCGGGCTGCACCGCGCCAGGCCCCAACGCCACGCCAGGCGGACGAACTGCGGCCATCCGGCCCGTGGGATCAGACAGCACGGCCCGAGCAGCCGGCGGAGCCCGCCAAGCCCAAATCCAACCCATGGGGTCGCAATCCGACCGGGCCCAGGGGCCGGTGGTCGTGAGCGTGGCGGACAGAGGACCTCGACGCACGGTTTCAGGTGATCAGGAACACAGGGACGGCGGCGACTTCGTCGCCGGTCTCGCCGCGCGCAAGGCAGCGGCCCGCCTGCTTGCCGCCGTCATCGATGCCAGGACACCGCTTGACGGGCTGACCGATCACGAGAACGGCCACCCGCAATACAAGGCGCTCGATTTGCGCGATCGCGGCCTTGTCCGCGCCATTCTGGTCACCGCGCTGCGCTATCGCATGACCATATCGGGGCTCTTGGCGCGGCGCCTGGAAAAGCCGCTGCCGCCCAATGCCACGGCGCTGTCGCACATATTGCATGTGGCGGCCGCACAGATCCTGTTCCTCGATATTCCCGACAGCGCCGCCGTCGACATTGCGGTGACCCATGCCAAGTCCGATCCGCGCACGGTGCGGTTCTCCGGCCTCGTCAATGGCGTGCTGCGCACACTGGCACGGGCCAAGGAAACGGAATTGCCTGCCGCCCTTGCCGCCACCGACGAGGCGCCCAAATGGTTTTCCGACAGGCTGAAGACTACCTACGGCAACGAAAAGGCCAGACAGATCCTCGAAGCGCACCGCGTTGAGGCGCCGGTCGACTTCTCGGTCAAGGCCGATCCCGGACTCTGGGCCGAAAAACTCGGCGGCATCGTCCTGCCGACCGGCACGGTGCGGGTCGAGAATCTTGTCGGTCCTGTCACTGAAT
>NZ_RZRP01000974.1:0-2192 GCF_003997795.1 Mesorhizobium sp. M7A.F.Ca.US.005.03.2.1
GCATTGCCATCTCGGCCGGCGCGTAGTCGACCGCACCGGCGTCCGCCCAGGCCGCAGGCGGCGCAAAGGAGAGCGGACGGAAGCGGTTCGGCTGCTTGCCTTCGGCCGTGGCGGCGAGCCACGCCTGGCGGCGCGGAATCTCGGCGTGAAGATGCGGCGAAATCCCGACCTCGATGCGGTTCAATGGCGACGTCGTCTTGTCGTCTAGACCGATGAAATGGAAACCGGCCGTCGAACCGGCCTGATGGCAACCCTGGCAGGCGCCATTGTCCAGCCGCTCGACCAGCGCTTCCGGCGTGCGCACCAGTTTCAGCGCGGAATAATCGAGCGGTGCGAAATCCGTGGGCTGGAATAATTGCGTAAACGGATGATTGGCCTGCCGTGCACTGCCGAAGGTCGACCACGAGATGATTTTCCTGGCCAGGAACTCGTCGGGGATTTCATAGACACCTTCATCGACCGCCGGCAAATTGGCGCCGACATAGGCGGCGAGCCGTGCTTTCAGCGCCGTGTCCTGCGAGAGCCGTGCGGTGTCGGGCGTGTTCTCCAGCGGCTTCTCGCTGATAGCAGCGCCATCGATGCCGAATACCCGCATGAGATAGGCGGCCTGCCCGCCGAACTCGGTTTCCTGGCCGGACGGGAAGCGCACCACCTGTGCGTTGAGCTCCAGCTGCTTGAAGGTCAACCCGGCCTTCTCCAGCGGCCCGCCGGTCAGCCAGCCGGCATCGACGCTCTCGTCAAGCTGTGGCGTCCAGCGCCCGGCAACACCGACGCAGCCGCCATCGGCGTCGGGGGCGGCGCTGTAGACGGCATTGAAATTGAATGGCAGGCGCGACGCCAGCAGCTTGCCGTTTTTGCGAAAGCTGTAGGCCAGGCGGTAGATGAAGCGCACCTCGCCGCAGCTCCTGTCGCCTTGCACCACCGCGAAGGCGCGACGATCGAGCCGGTTGACGACGCCGACCAGCCGGAAGCGCGCAGCGTCGGTCTTCAGCCAGCGCATGTCCATGATGCGGCCGACATTGCCGTCGGTGACTTCGTAGAGCGTCCGGCCGCCGGCTTTCATATCGGCACGCAGTGCCGCAACATCGGAGGCAACCGTTTCGACGATGGCGTGAAAGGCCGGCGCCTCGTCGTAAAGCGTCTTCAGACCGCCCTCGCCGTCGACCCCGAAAACATCGGCGAAACCGAAACCCCTGGCATCGAGTGCGGCGAGCACCGCCGGATCGTCGACGATCGTCACAGGACCTTCGGCGCGCGCCGTCGGCGCCATGAAGGCAGCGATGAGGGTGGCAAGCAACAGAACGAGCGCGCGGCTCATTGGGCAGCCGTGCGCGCGTCGAAGAGGTCGCGCAACACCGGCACCAGTGCCAACGGCAGGTCCTCGGCGATCAGACCGGGTCCGAACCGGCTGCCGGTCTCAGCATGCAACCACACCGCCGCGCAGGTGCCCTCGAAGGGCGGCATGCCTTGCGCCAGCAAACCGGCAATGATGCCCGACAGCACGTCGCCTGACCCGGCTGTGGCCAGCCACGGTGCACCGTTGGAGTTGATCGCCGCTTTGCCATCGGGCGCTGCTATGACCGTGTCGGCGCCCTTGTAGACGATGACGGCGTTGGCCCGCGCGGCGGCCGTTCGCGCCTTGTCCAATTTCGACATGGTTTTGTCCCCGGCGATATCAGGGAACAGGCGGCCGAATTCGCCCTCATGCGGCGTGACTATCAAGGCAGGCGCATTCGGCTGACGGGCAGCTTCGAACATCGCCTGAGGCTGATGGGCCAGCGACGTGATGGCGTCGGCATCAAGAACCATCGCACTGGCGTGGTTCGCGGTCGCCTCGTCGCGTGCTTCCTCCTCCAAAGCCTTGATCAGCTGCAGGGCGAAATCGCCGACCTTGGGCTTTGGCCCAAGCCCCGGTCCGAACACCAGCGCTCCGGGATGGCGCGCCATTAGAAATTCCTGCACCTCCTCGAGCGAGCCCGCCTCGCGCAGCATGATCGAGGTCAGGTGCATCGCGTTCACCTGCATGGCATTGCCAGGCGACAGCACGGTGACCGCCCCTGCCCCGCTTCTGGCGGCGGCCAGCGCCGACAGCCGCGCCGCGCCCGTAGCACTTGGGCCGCCGGAAAAGACGCCGACATGGCCGCGCTTGTATTTGTGCGCATCCATCGCCGGCACGGGAAATTCCTGCAACC
>NZ_RZRP01000975.1:0-2188 GCF_003997795.1 Mesorhizobium sp. M7A.F.Ca.US.005.03.2.1
AGATACAATAAGAGGAAATTATATGACCACTGCTCTCGAAAAAGACGGCCAACTGGATACCGTGTCGATCGCGGCCGACATCGTCGCCGCCTATGTGTCGAACAATCCATTGCCGGTCGGCGAGTTGCCGAAGCTTATCGGCGATATCCATGCCGCTCTGAAAGGCATCGGCACGCCGGCGATAGAGCCTGTGATCAAGCAGGAGCCGGCAGTATCGATCAAGAAGTCGGTGACGCCGGATTTCATCATCTGTCTGGAAGACGGAAAAAAATTCAAATCGCTGAAGCGGCATCTTCAGCATTTTAATCTGACCCCTGACCAATACCGGCAGAAGTGGAACCTGCCTGCCGATTACCCGATGGTGGCACCGAACTACGCGGCCACCCGCTCGGCTCTGGCGAAGGCATCAGGGCTCGGGCGCAAGGCGGCTGCGCCTCCTGCCGCGGCGGAAAAGCCAAAGCGGGATGCTCGCGCGGCAACAGCGAAGACGGCCGCAGCCGCAATCAAGTCGCCTGTGAAGAAGCCGCGCAAGGCGCTAGCCAAAGCGTAGTACACCGCGTCTGGCAGAGCTTAGAGATCGCGGACCTGAACATGACGAAGCCCCGCCTTGCCGCGAGGCTTCGTGTTTTGTGGATCACTCGGCGGCGCGGCGTGACCAGATAAGCGAGAAATCGCCCTCGTTCTCGGTCTCGACCAGGCTCGCATAGATCGGAGCGGGGAAGCTGGGATCGTCGAGCTTGACTGAGTGGTAGTCGCGGCCTTCTCGCGAGGTCTTCTTCCATGCCGCCCCGAACTCGGTGGCGCCGGCGAAGATGCGGAAGTCCGGACCCTTTTCATTTTCGCCATCGGTCGGAGAGAACGTTACCGTCTTGACGTTGAGGTTGAGAGTCTTGACCGAGCCGGAGAAGCCCTTCGCGGTGCGGGAGAAAGTGCCGATCGTAGCCATTGTGGTAGTTCCTTCTGTTTTTCTCGGGCCGCGCCCATCGCGGCCTCGATGGTGGTCGTGAGACCGGAGACGATCGGTCCGCACCCTGAAGGGGCTGGAACGAAGTGAAAGACGGCGGCGCGAGGCTTTCTTGGATCGCGAGGAATGGACGCGCAGCGACCAGGGGAAGAAAACGCAGCGACGTCGTTGCGGGAAGACGATCGAGACTGAGCGCAGCGAAGGCGGTCTTCGGTCAGACCCAATCCATTCGAGGACGCCGTGGGCGTGGCTTGGAAAGAATACGCGGAAGGAACGCCACAGTGGCTAGATCAGTCACGACCATTGTCGCTTGCGCCGCTGCGCTTCTCTATTTCGGTCAAAGACGCTTCCTCACTCGCCAAGGCGGTGTTGGTCCTACTCCACCGGTGAAGAAGAGACGTCCGATTTCCCTGATCTTTGGGCTGAATCGTCGTCGCGTTCGGGGCGTCTCCGAAGACGACCATTGATTGTTGAGGGCAGCGGCTTCCAAGCCGCCAAATGCCGTGACGATTTCCTCTCTCACGTCGATTCGATGCAAGTCTGATTTGAGATCGAAGGCGGACCATAGCCGCGTCACACCTGATCCTCCACCTCATCGCCGAATGTTCCCGCCGCGGTCACGCCTGACGCACGGTGAGGCATTGCTGGGAACGGGTCGCTTCCACGCCGGGCGTCTACCGAGATGCGCTGCGTGACTTTCGCGATAAGAGTGGTGGAAATTCCCGGCTCGAGCATTTGTTTGCACTGGATTCCGTTCTTTGACGCGATGACAGTGTGGAATTGCCTGTGCCATAAGGCCAGTCGTTGAACCAACTCAGAAGGGATGGAAACGATGGCTGTAAACACGATCGATATTGCCGAACGCCTTGCAGACGCGCACGGCCTGTCGAAAACCCAAGCGAAATCCGTGGTCGAGGATGTGTTGAAGGGCATTGCGGAAGCCGCTGCCAAGGGCGAGGAAATCAGCCTCAATGGCTTCGGCAAGTTCAAGGTACAGAACAAACCAGCGCGCGATGGCCGCAATCCCTCGACTGGCGCCACGATCAAGATCGCCGCATCTAAGAAGATCGTCTTCCAGCCGGCAAAGGCTCTCAAGGACTCGGTGAACGGCTGACCATTTATGACGACACATCTCGTCTGATGGTAACGCGCTGTCCTGTTGGGCGATGGTGTCTTATTCCAAGATCATCAGCTTCTCATTGCTGCCGTTCTTAGGTCGAGGTC
>NZ_RZRP01000976.1:0-2187 GCF_003997795.1 Mesorhizobium sp. M7A.F.Ca.US.005.03.2.1
GCATGGGGGTCCGGCCGCTCTTCTATACAAGGCAGGGCGAACGGCTTTACTTCGCCTCGGAGGTCAAGGCGCTCCTCCAGGCCCCGGGCGTCGCGGCCGAGATTGATCCGGTCGCACTCGACCAGATCTTCACGCTCTGGGCCCCGATCGCGCCGCGCACGCCCTTCCGCAACATCTACGAGATCGAACCCGCAAGCCTGATGATCGTGCAAGAGGGCAGCGTCTCGACCCGGCCCTACTGGAGTCTGGAGTATCCCGACCGGGACGCGCCGCCCCGGCACGGGGACGAGCGTGCCGCGGCCGAGGAACTGCGCGCCCTCCTTACGGAGGCGACCCGCATGCGCATGCGCGCCGATGTGCCAGTCGGCGCCTATCTGTCTGGCGGCCTCGATTCCTCCATCACATCGGCGCTGGCGGCGGGCATGGCGCCGGGTGGCCTCAGGACCTTCTCGGTCACCTTCGATAGCGCCGAACATGACGAGAGCCCCTTCCAGATCGAGATGGCCCGTGCGCTCGGCACGCATCACAGCGCCGTCGCCTGCGGGGAAGGCGATATCGCCGCCGTCTTCCCTGACGTTATCCGCTTCACCGAGCGGCCGATCCTGCGCACTGCCCCTGCCCCGCTCTACAAGCTCTCGAGCCTCGTGCGCGAGGCCGGCTTGAAAGTGGTGCTGACGGGCGAAGGCGCCGACGAAGTCTTTGCCGGCTACGATATTTTCAAGGAGGCCAGGGTTCGGCGCTTTTGCGGGAGACAGCCCGGCTCCCGCATCCGGCCGCATCTGTTCCGCAAGCTCTACCCCTATCTTCCGGGCCTAAGGCAGCAATCGGCCGAGTACCTGTTCTCCTTCTTCGGGGCTAGCGGCGCGACGCTTGACGATCCGCTGTTCTCCCATCGGCCGAGGTTCGACGGCACGGCGGCGACGAAGCTGTTCTACTCGGGCGATCTGCGTGCCACATTGTCCGGATATGACGCCGCCGAGGAGCTCGCCGCGCGGCTGCCCGAGGCGTTCGCCCGCTGGCATCCCTTGCATCAGGCGCAATATCTGGAAGCCCGCTTCCTTCTCCCTGGCTATATCCTGTCCAGCCAGGGCGACCGCATGGCGATGGCCCACGGCATCGAGGGCCGCTTTCCCTTCCTCGACCATCATCTGGTCGAGTTTGCCGCCGGCCTTCCTCCCGAGATGAAGCTGAAGGGGCTCGTGGAGAAGCATATTCTGCGGGAGGCGACCAAAGACCTGCTGCCGGCCGCCATCGGCCGGCGGACCAAGCAGCCCTATCGCGCACCGGATAGCCAGTCCTTCGTTGGGCCGGGCACGAGGGACTATGTCCAGTCGGCCCTGGGCGACGCCGCAGTCAGCGCCGGCGGGCTCTTCAATCCGAAGGCAGTGGCAAAACTACATGAGAAATGCAGCCGCCAGCCGGCCTCCGGCTTTCGCGACAACGCGGCCTTTGTCGGCATCCTGTCGACGCAGCTGTGGCTGACGACTTTCACCGGCACAGGCATTTGCAACGCAAAGGCCGCCTGACACCACCAAGGAAAGCGAACGACATGACCGATACGATCCAAGACGCAGTGAAGGCCTTTGTCATCGAGAACTTCCTGTTCGGCGACACCACCCACGCCCTCGCCGATACGGACTCGCTGATCGAGAACGGCATCATCGATTCGACCGGCGTTCTGGAACTGGTGGCCTTTATCGAGGACCATTGCGGAATCACAGTTGCGGACGCCGATATCGTGCCGGCCAACCTCGATTCACTGGCGCGCATCACGGCCTTCATCACAGCGAAGACCGCATCGCTCGTCGCGGCGTGACGGCTGGCAGCGGAAGGCCCGAGCTCATGCGGGTCGAGCAATTCCTCATCACGAACGCGGCCGCGCATGGCGCGAAGACGGCGCTTGTCACCGACCGGGAGCGGTTGCGCTATGACGAGCTCGACGATCTGTCGAACCGGCTTGCGACCGCTCTCGCCGAGAATGGCGTGCAGCGCGGCGACCGCGTTCTCGTCTTCATGGACAATTGCTGGGAAGCCGCCGTCTCGATCTTCGCGGTTCTCAAGGCGGGCGCGACCTTCAGCCCGATCAACGCCTCCACCAAGGCCGACAAGCTCGCTTATGTCATCGACGATTGCGAGGCTGCGGCGATCCTGACTCAGGCCAAGCTGATGCCTGTCGTGATCCAGGCG
>NZ_RZRP01000977.1:0-2184 GCF_003997795.1 Mesorhizobium sp. M7A.F.Ca.US.005.03.2.1
CACCAGCGTCTCGCTTCCCTCGCGAAGATGCTGCCTCAGAATGCCTATGGCCCTGTCGCCGTCGCGCCACCGGCAGGCGGCCAGCAGATCGCGGTGCTCCGTCTGCGAGCGGCTGCGATAGTCCAGGTTCGACAGCAGGATGCGGACGTAGCGATCGGCGGCATTGTGGTGCGCCTCGATTAAGGCCAGCAATCGATTGTTGCCGCAGGCATCGTAGAGAGCCAGATGAAAGGCACGGTTCAGCGCGCCCCATCGGCCGACATTGCGCTCCGCGTCGATCTGATCGAGAACCTGTTCCGCCTCGTCGAGCCTGTCACCGGCGAGATTGGGAAGCGAAAGCCGCAACGCCTCGCATTCGAGCAATTCGCGCAGTGCATAGATTTCACTGATCTCGGCGCTGTCCATCCGGGCGACCTGCGCGCCTTTTGTCGGATGGATGGAAACAATGCCTTCGGCTTCCAATTGGCGAAGGGCGTCACGAATGGGCATGCGGCTGAAGCCAAACTGCTCGGCCAATTCGTCCTGGCGCAGCGAAGTGCCCGCCTTGATGGTGCCACTGGCAATCGCTTCGCGCAGGACATTGGCGACCTGTTCGGCCACGGTTCGCGGCCCCTGCATCACGCTTTCCGCAAATCCTGGCAATCGATGCTCCCGTTTGACGCGGGGCGCTCAGCCTAACGGAAACCCCTCTGCATGGATATATGTATGCCTGTATATGCACACGTTCGGCATCAATTGCCAGACTTGCCCGAATTCCTGCGCCAAGGCCTGATCTGCGTATTTTACCGGCGCTTCGCTTGCCTGGCGTCAGCCGCCGAAGCGCGGTTCCGCGACGCCCCTAACGCCAAGGCCTGATATGGCGAACAGGCTGCCGCGCAAAACGCCGTCGCCGGGAAAACGCGGCAGCGGCGGCTTGGCCATTGAGGTGACGTAGAGGGTGTCGAGCTTCGGTCCGCCGAACATGACGCTGGTGATCTTCTTGACCGGCATGTCGATGATGCGATCGATGCTGCCATCGGGCGCGTAGCGTACCAGCCTTCCGTCATAGACCAGCGCATTCCAGAGATAGCCCTCGGCATCGACGGTCGAGCCGTCCGCCGCACCGCCTCGGCTGGTGTCGACGCGCACGAAGGTACGCCTGTTGGTGGCGGCACCGGTGGCGATATCGTAGTCGTAGGCCCATATCTCGCCGGTCCAGGTATCGGCGAAATAGAAGGTGCGGTCGTCGGGGCTCCAGCATGGACCGTTGGAGCAGATGATGCCGGAATCGATCCGGGTGACGGAAAAATCCGGATCGAGCCTGTAGAGACCGCCGGACGGCCCCTCTTCCATCGTATCCATGGAGCCGGCGAAGAAACGGCCGCGCCGGTCGACCTTGCCGTCGTTGAGCCGGTTCATCGGCTTGTCCGGCTCGGGATCGTGGATCAGCGTCACCTCGCCCGTGGCGAAATCGAGCAGATGGAAGCCGCGCTGCAGCGAGACGACAGCGCCGCCGCCGTCCTTGCGCAGCGCCATTGAGCCGATCTTCATCGGCACGTCCCATGACCGGATCTCGCGCCCGTCGGCGGTCGCCCGAAACACGCGCCCGTCGAAGCTGTCGATCCAGTAGAGTCGTTCCTGTTCGACGTCCCACAGCGGTCCTTCGCCCAGTGTGGTCTTCACGTCCACCACGACTTCGATCTTCATGCCGTCCTCCTCCGTTTTGCGTCTCGCGGCGATTGCTCGGGCAGCCTCAGAAAGCGACCTTGTCCCCGCCTTTCAATGACAGGATTTCGCGTGCCTCGTCGGGCGTCGCCACCTCCATGCCGAGCCCTTCGATGATCTTGCGGGCCAGCAAGACCTGCTCGGCGTTCGACTTGGCAAGCTTGCCCTTGCCCGCCCACAGACTGTCCTCCAGCCCGACGCGGATGTTGCCGCCAAGGGCCGCCGATTGCGCGGCGATGCGCAGTTGGCTGGCGCCGGCGCCCAGTACCGACCACCGGAACTGGTCGCCGAACAGCCGGTCGGCAGTGCGCTTCATATGGGCAACGTCTTCTGGATGCGTGCCGATGCCGCCGAGCAGCCCGAACACCGACTGCACGAAGAAAGGCGGCTCCACCAGCCCACGGTCGGCGAAGTGGGAAAGGTTGTACAGATGGGCGATGTCGTAGCACTCGAACTCGAAGCGCGTGCCGTTGTCGTAGC
>NZ_RZRP01000978.1:0-2180 GCF_003997795.1 Mesorhizobium sp. M7A.F.Ca.US.005.03.2.1
GCGAGGCATGACCTTACCCCACGGCCAACCATTTGCGCGATTGGGCAAACGCCGTGAAGGCCTTGGCGTCCATTGGGCGGCCAAAAACATAGCCCTGCAGAATATCGCAACCAAGCTCCTTCAGGATGCGCGCGTGATCATTCGTCTCGACACCCTCGGCAATGACTTCGATGCCGAGCGATTTGCCGATCTCAATGATCGACGAGACCAGCTGACGCTGCGGGATCGACTGGGTGACGGGCGTGATCAGTTGGCGGTCGATCTTGAGCCGGCGCGGCTGCAGCTTGAGCAGGGACACGATCGAGGCATGGCCGGTGCCGAAGTCATCGATTTCGATGTCGATGCCGAGTTCCTTAATGTGCTCCAGGTTCCAGGTGACCAGGTCGTCATTCTCATCGAGGAAGATGGACTCAACCAGCTCAAACGACACCGTGCCCTTCCTGATGGCAAGCTTGCGCAAGCCATCGATCAGATCCTTGTCCTCCAACCGCTTGGCGGAGACATTGACCGAGACGTGCGGGATCTTGAGACCGCTGTTCGACCATTGGTCGAAACTCTCAAGCGCCTGTTCCAGGACAGCGCGATCGATGATTGCCACGACGTTGAGTTCTTCGGCCACTTTGAGATAGCTTTGTGGGGCCAGGATGCCGCGTTCGGGATGCTTCCAACGCGACAACGCCTCGACCCCGACGATCTCAAGTGTCCTGGCGTCGAACTGCGGCTGATAGTATGTTGTGAATTCGGCGCGCTCCAACCCGCCCAGGATTTCGTCGGCAATTTGCTTGGTCCGCACGATCTCGCTTTGCAGCTCTTCGTCAAAGAATTCGTGTCGGTTGCGACCGCTTCCTTTCGCCCGGTAAAGAGCGAGGTCGGCGTTGACGAGCAGTTGCTTGGCGTCGGTTCCGGCGGCAATTCCGATGCTCACCCCGAACCGGCACGGGTTGCCCTGAAAATCGACCGGTCGGCGCATCTGCGTGATGATGCGGTCGCCGAGCGCGGAAAGTTGCTTGTCATCACGTCCATGGCTCACCACGACGAACTCATCACCGCCGATGCGTGCAACAAAATCACCGGGACCCGTGTTGACCTTGATGACCTTGGAGGCGTGCACCAGCATGGCGTCACCGGCTGCGTGGCCGAGTGTATCGTTGATCTGCTTGAAGCGGTCGAGGTCCAGATGCAGCAGCGCTGTGCGGGTCCCCGTTACGCTTTTTTCGGCAAGCAACTCATCGAGATAGCGGCGGTTGGGCAGGCCGGTCAGCGGGTCGTGCAGCGCAACATGCTCTACATGCGCCTTTGCGACCTTGAGTTCGGCATTTTTCGATTCCGACAGTTGGCGCTCTCGAATGAGCGTCTCATTGAGCAGCACGTCGCTGGTGACGTCCCACTCGGCGCCGATCATCTTCGGCGTGCCGCCGATGTCCTGGAAGAAGGCTGCGCGCGTGCGCACGTGGCGCGTGGTACCGTCCGCTAGCAGGACTCGGTATTGCGAAGAATACGGTCCCTCCCTCTCGGCGGCCGCGTCGAACTCCTGGCGCGCCCTGTCGAAATCTTCGGGATGAATAGCCATCGCCCAGTCTTCATAACCGCGCGGTTTGCCATCGGCTGGCTTGCCGTAGATCTGGTTGACGCGGTCGTCCCATAGCAGTTCTTTTGTGGCCAGGTCGTGCTCCCACACGCCAATTCCAGAAGCTTCCAGGGCCAACTCAAGGCGGCCAGACAGACGTCTGAGCTCGGCATAGTTTTTCTGTCGTTCGCCGAACAGTCGCCCGGCCACCAGGATCGGCAGCACCACCAGCGCGCCGGCAAAGGCTATGAGCCCCCGCAACATCCACGCATTGTTCGGAATGGCCGGCCAGCCTCCCTTCGGTATAGCCGAAATCAGCCAGGAGCCCGAAGGCAGTTGCACATCGGCCGACACCGGCTTGCCGGCGAGGACATTGTCTCCCCCGAAGAATTTTTTGCCGCCACCGCCAAGCGCGTCGGTCCCCGTCAGGGCGACATCAATATCAATCCCGGGGTCATTCAAGCCGCTCGCCGCGTAAAGCTGATCGACATCGATGACAGCGGAGAGGATGCCCCAGAATCGGCTGCCGCCGCCCGCCGTCGGCACAAAGACGGGAATGCGCCCGACAAAGCCTCGCCCTCCCTGGGCCAGGTCGACGGGGCCTGCCAACACA
>NZ_RZRP01000979.1:0-2179 GCF_003997795.1 Mesorhizobium sp. M7A.F.Ca.US.005.03.2.1
CTCTATCACCATCCCATCCGCGCCGGGTTCAAGGTCTGGCCGAAGCTTCTATGGCGATGGCTGACGAATTCCGGCGCGGATGGGATGGTGATAGAGATCGAGGTCGACGATCTCCTGGTAGGTAAAGCTGTGCGGCAAGGTGGAGCGGCGCAGACTCCGCGCAAACTTGCCGAGGAGACGGCGGCTGAGCGGCCTCGGCGAGAGCATGCGGCCATAGAGTTTCCCGCCCGGCGCTTCGGCAAAGGGATCGGGCTCGTTGATCAAGCGAAAATCGAGCGGCGTGTTGACGGACAGAAAGTGCAGCATGTCCGGCGCGGCCTTGGCGAAAGCGCCCCAGAGCGCATCTTCCTTCTGCTCCCATCCTTCGGGCGCGACCGCACGCAGATAGGCGAGCGCATCCTCGCGGCTGTCGGCGATGCCGGCTTCGGCCGCGACATGGTTGGCGGGTATCCAGACCCCGGCACCGGACATGGCCGAGGTGCCGCCCAACCATTCGCTCTTTTCGATGACGAGCACCCTGAGGCCACCCTTGGCGGCCCGCAGCGCTGCCGAGCAGGCCGCCGATCCCGAACCGATCACCAGAACATCGTACTCGCCCATCGGCATTCCCCTGCCATCATCGACACAGCACTATATAGAGGCACGAAATTTAATCTGTCTACTATTGTGTCGACACTTTTTGCGCTGTACCCTCTCCAGGTCAGCAACGCGCCCGAACGACCTTCGCAGCTCCATTCGACAGGCAGAGCCATGGACGACACCAACCTTCCACCCGCGCCCTCTGGCATCCATGTTTCCGGAACCGAAACGCGCGAAAGCTACTGGCAGCCGGTTCCCGCAAACGGCCATATCGACGTGGCGCTCGCGCCGCACATCGTCGGCATGGAGCACCCCTTCGCGCTGGGCACGCAGTCGGTAGCGCCCGGCGGCTATGTGCGCGAACACACGCATGACCGCAACGAAGAGACGGTCTATGTCATCGAAGGCCATGGCCGCGCCGTCATCGACGGCAAGGAATATCCGCTGGAACCGGACAGCGTGGTGTTCCTGCCGAAGAATGTCCGACACATGTTCATCAACGACGGCGACACGCGCCTGCGCTGGATCTGGTTGATCGTGCCGAACGGGCTCGAGGATTTCTTTCGCCTGATCGGCAAGCCGCGCAAGCCAGGTGACCGTGTGCCGTCCAATTTCCCGCGCCCCGAAAACGTCCTGGAAATCGAGCGCAAGACGGTGTTCGGGGCAGACCTCGCCGACAAGTTCGATCCCCTGAAGCAGAATCCCTGAAGAAGCCTCGGATGGTGACGCTCGGCCTCATCGGCTTCGGCACGATCGCGCGCGAGATCGTCTCAGCTTTCCCAGTGGACTCGGTTTGCTGGGTGGCGCTGATGCGCGAAGGTACCCGCCGCGACTTGCCGGCGAATGTCAGCACTGTCACGCAGCTTGACGCGCTGATCGGTCCGCGCCCCCGGGCGGTGGTGGAGGCGGCAAGCCAGGAGGCGGTGGCCGCTTATGTGCCCGCGCTTCTCGACGCCGGCATCCCGACCATCATCGCTTCGATCGGTGCGTTCGCCGATCCGATCCTTGCCGCGAGGCTGACCGATGCTTCACGCAACGGCGGCGCACGCTTGGTCCTGCCGTCAGGCGCGTTGGGCGGCCTCGACTACCTCAGGGCGATAGCCGCGCTTCCCGAAGCGCGAGTGCGCTACACCTCGCGCAAGCCGCCGGCAGCCTGGATAACCGAGCTTGCCACCCTTGGCCTGTCAGCCGAGGACGACGCGGTATCCCTCTTCGAAGGCACGCCCGCGCAAGCGGCAAAGCTCTATCCGAAAAACCTCAACGCCGCCTTCGCGGTGGCGCTCGCTGCAGGTATCGACAAGGTCACCGTAAGCGTGGTTGCCGATCCGAAGGCTGCCGGCAACACACATGAAATCGAGGTCGAGAGCACCGCCGGCACGGCTTCCTTCCGCCTCGTCAACACGCCCTCAGCCAGCAATCCGAAGACCTCGATGCTCACGGCGCACAGTCTCGTCGCGGCGCTCGGCGAGCTGCTCGACAGGGAGGGCCTCAGCTGATGCCCTTCTTCACCGCCGCCGATGGCTGCCGCATCCACTACCAGACATCGGGAATCGCCGGCCCGCGCCTCATCCTCATCCCCGGACTTGGCGGTGACGGAAGG
>NZ_RZRP01000097.1:0-11890 GCF_003997795.1 Mesorhizobium sp. M7A.F.Ca.US.005.03.2.1
ACACCTGGCTATAGCCGGCCTCGGCGAGACGCATTTCCGTCGCTGGTTAAAGTTGTTTCGCAAAACGGTTCGCCGCATTTGCCCGCCCGAGGTGGCAGCGCTCTTTATGGACCGAGCGCTTCGTATCGCGCACAGTTTCCGTTTAGCGATTGCCTTCAACCGCGGTGAGACCACGATTGGCCTCGCACCTATTGTCGAGAAGGACCTTTGATGCAGACTGGTTGGTAAGGATTCTCGCGCCAACAGCAGGAGAGATGCATGCGGCTGACTGCCTTCTCAGACTACGCGTTGCGAATGCTGATGTACGCCGCCTCCGCCGGTGACCGGCTGGTCACGATCGAGGAAGCTGCGCGCACCTTCAACATATCGAAGACGCACCTGAACAAGGTCGCCAATACCCTCACCCGCAGCGGCTATCTGAAAGCCATCCGTGGCCGTTCCGGCGGGCTTGTTCTCGGACAGCGGCCCGAGATGATCCGGATCGGCGACGTCGTGCGGTTGACGGAGCCGGATTTCGCACTGGTTGAATGTTTCGCGACTGATGGAAACCAATGTGTACTAACTGCCTCTTGCAAGCTTTCAGGGATGTTTGGTGAAGCGATTGCCTCGTTCCAGAGCACCCTGGACCGCTATACGCTGGCCGACATCATGCTGGCGCCGAAGGACTTCCTTGGCAGCCCGAAAAGACCCGCTGGCAACGGTGCGGCGCACAACGTCTCATGATTATTTCGTTACGTGCCCGTTTTGCTCCGATGGAGACGCCCATGCCTGACTCAAAGATGAAGGAAAAGCCGTTACCGAGAGAGATCGATTCCGGTATCGACCCCGACAACAGCCTGCTGCCAATGCTTCTTGGCGGGCTTGTGTTGATAGTCCTCGGCGCGATTGTCGTCATGATGTTTGTCTAGTTGGCGACGCATGACGCTGTGTTAGAACATCGTTCAGCAGCATTCGTGCAGTCAAGCGCCCGCGTGACGCCAATGTAGGGCGCGGGCACTCTCGTGATGTCGCCGCTGGGGACATGTTGTCGCAGAACAGAGTCCACTTGAGCCTGGTGTCCGCCGAAGACAATCGCGTATTAGGCGACAATATGGCGCCAGGTTTGCGACGGCGGTACGTGGCCGGACTGTGTACGCCATCGGTGTCGGTGTCTAAGTACAATCAGGTCCGAGACTCCTCAGTTCGATGAAGTGAGTTCGTGAGCTAAAAAAGGCCGGACTGATAAGCCCGGCCAGGTTTGAAGGTAAATACCTCCTGAGGGGAACGCGTCGACGAATGGGGAGAAACGCTCGACGCAACACCTATGTGGGACGCGTAGCTTATCTTACAACGACAGGGTGATGGGCCACAATCGCTGCTCCGTCGAGCCAGGGACGCAAAGCTCGCCTTCATTTGTCGAGCAGGTGGATACCCGCGCACCACCCAGAAGAACTTTGGAATAAATGGCACTAGTTGATCTTTTTTTGAGCCCTATAAACTGCGCAAGAGATCAACATAGAAACTGCAGATATTTAATCATAAAATTCATTTGCTTCACGAAGGACTTGAGCTTTAGCCTAACCTCGATCGTTGTGAGGCGATCGCAAATCAGTTAGGAGAAAACGATCGTGAGCATCAAAATACTTTGCATGGGAGCGGCGGCTCTCACAACTGTAGCTGGCGTAGCATTTGCGGGTGCGCTTGACGAACCGGCAAAAATGGCGCCCTTTCACACCGACTCCACCATGAAGACCTTGAAATCGCAAGCCGACTTCAGGAGCGCGTGGATGGCGATGAACGACGAGGACCGAGCCGGGATGATGAAGGAGTGTGGCGACGAAGCCATAGCCAAAAATCACGACAATTTCTGCAAGATGACCAAGCAACTTGGCGGCGCCAACTGAATGGGGCTTTTTGCGAATCAAAATGGCAGGCACAATTACCTGCCATTTTACGACGGACGCGGCTCCGCCGACCCCAGGGGGGCATTTTAGGACGGTCCCGCCTGGCATACCTCCCGAAGGCTGAAAGTAGCGGACGCGACCGATATTCAGACAGCCCGGCTTTCGCGGGACGGTGATGCGTGATGATGAAACTCCGTGTTGTGACGTGCGTTGTGAGCTGTGCGCGTCAGAGGCTTTCCCATGTATGAAGCGTGGTTTTCCAAACCTGTAGCCGTTGCCACCGGCATCAGCGGCGACATCCGAAACCTTACCAACGCTCGTGAGGCTTTTGACTTGCTCAACGACAAGTGGCGCAACGAAGGAAGCGCCAAGCATCGATCTACACTACGAGCATGCCAGCAGGCGTTGAATGGCAACGTTCCGGCTGACATCGCCAGAGACGCTTTTATTGAAGCAGCGCGGGAAGCGCGCATGTTGGTCGGGTGAGTTGCGGTGACAAGAGCTTGCCCCGCGGTTCAGCGCCCATGAACGCGTCGACCTGCTTACATACTCAGAATGAAAAACGGAAAGCCGGCGGTGAGCTTCTGTGCTTCGGCTGGCGCTCGGAAAACTGAAGCAAGCAAGCCGGCACCGTTCCGTTAGAATGCATCTCGCGTCGCCTTCAGCCCAAACAAACCTATGAGGAGGACGCCGAGTGAGTATCTTCGGAATAAGCGTGGACTGAGTCTGGGCGGCAACGGCGCTTTCCGATCTATCGATCTTCGCAAAGGCCTGCAACGTGGGTTGGCGCCTTCCGGACTCCGGCAATGCGGCGGCGGTAGAGCAAATGGCATTCGTCAAGTCAGCCATCGACCAAGCTACGTCAGCGGGCAGTTTCCAACATCATTCGGCAGCTTCGACCGATCTCGATGCCGGCACGATCCGCGCGGCACAATATTTGAACTCGGGGATCTTGCCGTAAGGATCGAGCATAGGATTGGTAAGCATGTTGGCCGGGCTCTCGTTAAAGCAGAACGGCATGAACACCATGCCATCGGCGACCTCTCGATCGGCCCGCAGAATGGCTTCGACGACGCCGCGCCGCGTTTCTACGTTTATCACGTCCCCCTGCGCAAGGCCGCGGCGCCTGATCTCGTAGGGATTCATCGCAGCAATGCCGTAGGGCTCGATCGCGTTGAGCACCCCGGCGCGGCGTGTCATGGCGCCCGTGTGCCAGTGCTCCAGCAAGCGCCCGGTGGTTAGCACCAGAGGATATTCGTCGTCGGGCACCTCGTCGGGGGGCAGGAGGTCGGCGGGCACGATGCGCCCGCGGCCATCCGCGGTCGGGAACCCGGTGGTGAAGACGATCTCGTTGCCAGGAACATCAGGACCATCGGCAGGATAGACGACGGACTCCTCGCGTTCGATGCGCTCCCAGGAAATATGCTTCAGCGACGGCATTACTTGCGCCATTTCGCCGAAGACATCCGAAACGTGTTTGTAGTTCCAGTCCAGCCCCATGCGTCTGGCAAGCTCGATGATGAGATCGAGATCCTGCCGCGCCTCGCCGGGCAGGTTGACGGCGGGTCGGCCGATCTGCACCTGCCTGTTTGTGTTGGTGTAGGTGCCGAGTTTCTCCGCATGCGCGGAGGCCGGGAGCACCACGTCGGCGTGCCATGCGGTTTCGGTCAGGAAGATGTCCTGAACTACCAGATGCTCAAGCTTGGCGAGTGCGGCGCGCGCATGGCTCTGGTCGGGATCGGACATGGCCGGGTTCTCGCCCATAATGTACATGCCCCGGATCTCGCCGTCATGGATCGCGTCGACGATCTCGACGACGGTCAAGCCGCGTTTGGGGTCGAGCGCCTGGCCCCAGAAATTCTCGTACTGGCCGCGGATATCGGCATTCTCCACCGATTTGTAGTCGGGGAAATACATCGGGATGAGGCCCGCGTCCGAGGCGCCCTGGACGTTGTTCTGGCCGCGCAGCGGATGGAGCCCTGTGCCGGCGCGCCCGACATGGCCGGTGATCAGCGCCAGCGCGATCAGGCAGCGCGAATTGTCCGTTCCGTGGGTGTGCTGCGAAATGCCCATGCCCCAAAAGATCATCGAACGCTCCGCCTTGGCATAGGTGCGTGCCACATCGCGCAGCACACCGGCCTCGATGCCGCAGACGGGAGCCATCGCCTCGGGCGAGAAATCCTTCACCTTTGCCTTCAATGCCTCGAAGCCGGAGACGTTGGCCTGGATGTACTGCTGGTCATAGAGCCTCTCGTCGATGATGACGTGCAGCAGCGCGTTCAGCATCGCCACGTCGCTGCCTGGCTTGAAGCGGAGGCTGTAGGTCGCGTGGCGCATCAGTTCCTGGCCGCGCGGGTCTATCACGATCAGCTTGGTGCCGCGCTTTGCCGCTTGCTTAAAATAAGTCGCCGCCACTGGATGATTTGTCGCCGGCCGCGCGCCGATGATGATCACGCATTCGGCCTTCATGGCATCCATGAAAGGCGCCGAGACCGCGCCAGAGCCAACGCCCTCCATCAGAGCGGCCACCGATGAGGCATGGCAGAGCCGGGTGCAATGGTCGACATTGTTGGTCCCGAATGCCTGCCGAACGAATTTCTGGAAGAGATAGGCCTCCTCGTTCGAGCCCTTGGCGGAGCCGAAGCCGGCCAGTGCGTTGCCGCCATGGTCGTCGCGAATGCGCTTCAGCCCGCTGGCAGCGCGCTCCAGCGCTTCTTCCCAGGTGGCCTCGCGGAACACGGTGAGCGGGTCGACATCGCGCAGATCGATGTCGCCGGCTTTCGGCGCATCGTCGCGGCGGATCAGCGGCTTCGTCAGCCGTTCGGGCGACATCACATAGTCGAAGCCAAAGCGGCCCTTGACGCAGAGCCGGTTCTCGTTCGCCGGACCATTGCGGCCGTCGACCTGGACGATTTTATTGTCCTTGACGGCGACGCGCGTCTGGCAGCCGACGCCGCAAAACGGGCAGACCGTGTCGACAAGCTTGTCGAACGCTTGGACGACACGGGTCTTGCCGGTTTCGTCCATCAGCGATTTCTCGTAGAGCGCACCAGTCGGGCAAGCCTGGACGCATTCGCCGCAGCTGACGCAGGTCGACAGGCCCATGGGGTCGTGCATATCGAAGACAGGAACCGAGTGATTTCCGCGCTCGGCCATGCCGATCACGTCGTTGACCTGCACCTCGCGGCAGGCGCGCACGCAAGCGCCGCAGGTGATGCAGGCGTCGAGATTGACGGCAATGGCCGGATTGGTGATGTCGAATTCTGGCGCTAGCCCCTCCTCGGTGAACTTGGAACGGTATCGGCTGCCCGAAATTCCCATCGAACCGGCCCATTGCCAGAACGCAGACAGGTTGTCTGGACCGTCGCTCGCCGATCGCATGTTGCTTGCGAGGAGCTCGAATACCATCTCGCGTGATTTGCGGGCGCGTTCGGTATCGGTTTTCACGACCATGCCGGCAGAAGGCTGGCGAACGCAGGAGGCAGCCAGCACGCGCTCGCCTTCGATGTCGACCATGCAGGCGCGGCAATTGCCGTCGGGACGATAACCCGGCATGTCGACATGGCACAGATGCGGAATTTTTGTACCCTGGCGCTTGGCGACATCCCAGATAGTCTCGCCAGGGGTGGCGCTTACGGTTTGCCCATCGAGGGTGAATACCGTGCTCTCGGCCATCAGAGGTCACTCCGGAAATGCGTCAGCAAATGATTGACCGGATTGGGCGCTGCCTGGCCCAGGCCGCAGATCGACGAATCGCGCATGACCATTTCGAGGTCGCGAATCTTGTCTTCCGGCATCAGACCCTGCTCCTGCAAGAGAGCCACCAACTTTTCGGTCCCGTCGCGACAAGGCGTACACTTCCCGCAGCTCTCATGCTTGAAGAATTTCATCAGATTGAGCGTGACCTGCTTTATATTGTCGGCCCGCGAGAACACGACGATAGCATGGGAGCCGACGAAGGCGCCCTGCTTGGCCAGATCGCCGCCGAAATCGAGCGGAATGTCGCCCAGTGTCGCTGGCAGGATACCGCCTGAGGCGCCGCCCGGCAAATAGGCCTTGAACTCATGACCGTCCGCCATGCCGCCGCAATAGTCGTTGATCAATTCGCGTACCGTTACGCCGGCCGGCGCCAGCTTGACGCCGGGATTTTTCACGCGGCCGGAAACGGACCATGAGCGGATGCCGGGGTGGCCGGGCTTGCCCTGCGTAGCGAACCATTGCGCGCCCTTTTCGACGATGTCGCGGATCCACCAGAGCGTCTCGACATTGTGGTTGAGCGTCGGTCGTCCGAACAGGCCGACCTCGGCGATGTAGGGGGGGCGGTGGCGCGGCATGCCGCGCTTGCCCTCGATGCTTTCCAGCATCGCACTCTCCTCGCCGCAGATATACGCACCAGCGCCGCGGCGGAGTTCGATGAACCCCGGCTTGACGATGCCGGTAGCTTCGAGTGCGGCGATCTCCTGACGAAGAATGGCGAGCACCGCAGGGTATTCGTCACGCATGTAAAGATAGATCCGTTCCGCCTCGACCGCGTGCGCTGCAATCAATGCACCCTCAAAGGCACGGTGCGGATCTTGCTCGAGATAGATGCGGTCCTTGAAGGTGCCGGGCTCGCCCTCGTCGCCATTGATCGACATCAGGCGCGGGCCCGGATAGGAGCGCACGATCTGCCACTTCTTGCCGGCAGGGAAACCAGCACCGCCCAGGCCCCTCAAGCCCGCATCGCCCAGGGTGGCGATGAGCTGGTCTGTGTTCAGCGTCCCAATCCGTACCTGCTGCAAAAGCTGGTAGCCTCCTGCCTGGCGATACGCCTCCAGTCCCACATAATCGGGTATGCTTACATCGGTCTCCGCTGCCGCGGCCATGCGCAGCAGGGCCTCGGCAGTTGCCTGGTCGACCTCGCGATTACCGATACGTGCGGCCGGCGCGCCAGCGCAGCGGCCCATGCAGGGCGCGCGCATGACCCTGATCGCCGGATCGGCGCCCGCTTGCAATTCGGCCAGGAGCGTCTCGGCGCCTGCCAGCATGCAACTCACTGAATCGCACACACGGATTGTCAGCGGCGCCGGCGGCATCTCGCCTTCCTTCACGACGTCGAAATGGTCGTAGAACGTCGCCACCTCGTAGACCTCTGCCTGCGACAAACGCATATCTTGTGCCAGCGCCCGCAAATGCCGCGCTGACAGGCAGCCATATCGGTCCTGGATAAGGTGGAGGAATTCAATCAGCAAGTCGCGCCGTCGCTGGCGCGCGCCAAGCAGCGCCTGGACCTCGGCGAGCGCGGCGTCATCCAGCGGCCTGCCCTTTGGTCCGCGATCACGCCGCCGCTGTTCCTGCATCGTCATGTGCTCGCCTCCCGCGTGCCCCTTACCTCGTAACGATATCCGGCGGACCATGATGTCGACTATGAGGCACGATATGTTCCCTGCACGACCAAGGCTGGGCGTTGCCAGGTCATATCGTGGAACCGCGGGAGATGTGGTGCAACCCTTCAGATCGTCGCAGCTTGCGCTTTTTCGATCACGAACACGATCCGATCGTCGTCGCGTTCCGTCGATTCAAGGCGTTCTCCCATTTCAGTGAGAAGATTTGGTATGTCGATGACCGCCAGTGGGTCCGTGCAGTGAACCTCGAGCCGATCGCCTGGCCTCAAGGCTTTCAGCGCCTTACGCGTCTTCAGTGCGGGCAAGGGGCATTTAAGCCCGGTCAGATCCAGCTTCGTCGTGGTCATCATGGCCAGCATGATGCCCGACGGGGCGTGGCATCGTCAATTGGAGCGTTGGGGTCTTGGCTCCTGCTTCTGGCGCGGCCGGACGGCTGTCACAGAAGACTGGAATAGGCGAGGAAGTTGACCGTGTGGCCCGGCTCGACATGGACTATCTCCTCACCCAGTTCGACGAGACCGTCCGTGGCGACCAGAGATGAAAGCAGTCCGGCGCCTTCTCGGGGGAACTTCGTCGCCTCGTAGGAACCATCCGCGGTCGCGTGCACGTTTGCTCGTACATACTCGCGCCGTCCCTGCTTCTTGCTGTAAGAAAAGCCGGCCCGCACAGCGATCGGGATCGGCGGTTGCTGCCGCGCCCCGACGAGGGCGAGGATCGCAGGGCGGGCAATATGGGCGAAGGTGACGAAGCTTGCCACCGGATTGCCAGGAAGTCCGATCAGCGGGATTCCATCGATCACGCCCATGGCGACGGGCCGGCCCGGCTTGATCGCGACGCGCCAGAACACCAAGGTTCCGGCGCTCTCGACAGCGGCCTTCACGCAGTCGGCCTCGCCCGTCGACACACCGCCCGAAGTCAGGATCAGGTCATGGCTCGATGCCGCTTCGCGCAGCTTTTCGGCAATCAGGCGGCTGTCATCCATCAGGATACCGAGATCGGTGACGTCGCAGCAGAGCCGAGCGAGCATTGCCGTAAGCATGAAGCGGTTCGAGTCGAAAAGCTGCGCTGGTCCGCGCAGGTCTCCAGGCGCAACGATTTCGTCCCCGGTCGAGAACACTGCGACACGTATCCTGCGCTTGACCTGGAGTTCGATGAATCCCAATGCGGCGGCCAGCGCGACATCTTGCGGCCGCAGCCGGTGGCCGGCTGGGAGGACGCCTTCACCCAGTGCGACATCCTCACCCATAGGACGGACATTGGCACCCGTTTTCAAGCCGGGCGGGAGAATGACCCGGCCAGATCCGTCCACGCTCACATCTTCCTGCATGAACACTGTATCGGCCCCCTTGGGCATTGGAGCGCCAGTGAAAATGCGCATCGTTTGGCCGGGCAGCACAGGTTCATCCGGCGCCATGCCGGCCTGAACCCTCCCGGCAACGGCGAACGCCGTTTTGACGGTTTGCGGCAGGTCGGCCCCTCGCACGGCATACCCATCGACCGCGGAATTTGTGAAGGGTGGCAGCGGCAGCGGTGCGACCATCTTCCTCGCCAGGAAGCGTCCATCCGCCAGCACGAGCGAGACCGCCTCGACCTCCTGCACAGCACTCAGTTTCGAGGCGATGAGCGCGGCGGTCTCGTCGATGGGCCGCATCGGTCCGCCGAAAGCGAAGCAGTCATCCGAGATTTGCGCCATTTATGTTCCAATTGCACGAGGGTGCCGCCTTGGCAGCAATCGCATCAATCCGAGCTTTTTTTAATTAGCTTCGGTTGAACACCTGTAAGATACATCAGGCCAGAGCAGTGGCGAGCCAGAATACGACGTCAGGAGACTGCCATGCATTTGATGAGACGCCAACCCGAACACGCCATCATCACACCCGACCCGCAAGACCGACGGCTGACCGAGTTGGTCGCGGGCGTCGACCATACAGGCGCGACGGTGGAGGTCCGCGTACCGATAGAACGTGCCCTGACGCTCTATCTCAACGCGCAGGAGATCGTCACCATGATGACGGTCAACGATTACCCTGAATATCTTGCGCTTGGCTATCTGCTGAACCAGAACATGCTTCTGCCTGACGACGTGGTGACGGATGTCGAGTATGACGAAGACCTGCAGGTCGTGGTCGTTCGCACCGAGCGCAACACCGACTACGAGCAGAAGCTCAGAAAGCGGACGCAGACCTCGGGTTGCGCCCAAGGCACTGCGTTCGGCGACGTGTTGGAGGCGATCGAGGACATCACACTTCCGCCCGCTGAGCTTCGCACCTCCTGGCTCTACGAGCTGACGCGCAAGATCAACACCACGCCGTCGCTCTATCTGGAAGCAGGCGCGATTCATGGCTGCGTCCTTTGCAGGGAGGGCACGCCAATCTGCTATATGGAGGACGTCGGGCGCCATAACGCCGTCGACAAGATCGCTGGCTGGATGTACCGCCACACCGTCGATCCGGCAGACAAGATCATCTACACGACCGGGCGGCTGACCTCCGAGATGACGATCAAGACGGTACGGATGGGCATTCCGATATTGATCTCGCGCTCCGGCTTCACAGCCTGGGGCGTGGCGCTGGCCCGCCAGGTGGGGCTGACGCTGGTCGGCCGGGCGCGCGGCAAGCGCTTCACCGTGCTTTCGGGCCAGGAGCGGATCGTCTTCGACCAGGACCTCGCTTCGGTCGGTGAGGAAGCGCCGCGCCACCGCCGCAAGGGTGCCGAGCATGACGACTGAGGGAACCGTAACGCTGGGCGTGGTGCTCGCCGGCGGTCTGGGTCGGCGCATGGGCGGCGGAGACAAGCCGACGCGTGTGATCGGCGGACGAACGATGCTTGAGCATGTCATCGAACGGCTAGCGCCGCAATGCGACGGGCTCGTTCTTAACGCCAATGGCGACCCCGCTCGCTTCGCCCGCTTTGGCCTGCCCGTTGCCGCCGACACGATCGAGAGCTATCCGGGACCTCTTGCCGGCATACTCGCCGCACTCGATTGGACGGCGGGGAACAGGCCGGGTGTAGAATGGGTGGTCAGCGCTGCCGGCGATTGTCCCTTCCTGCCGAGCGACCTCGTTGCACGCCTCCAGCAGGCGCGCATCACAGAGAAAGCAGACTTGGCGGTGGCGGCATCCGGCGGCCAGGCGCATCCGGTCATCGGGCTCTGGAAAGTCGCGCTGCGGGATGAATTGCGGCATGCGTTGACCAACGAGGGTCTCCGCAAGATTGACCGGTGGACCGCCCGCCAGCGCCTTGCCACCGTATCCTGGCCCGTCGAGCCGGTGGACCCGTTCTTCAACGCCAACACGGTCGAGGATCTTGCCGAAGCTGAGCGCCTGGCCGCGTTGCTTTCTGCTAACCCGGCCGGCTGAACCCAGCGCGCTCCAGGCCCAGAAGGACCTCGTCGGTCCGGAGAGCCTCGAGGAATGCGTGCACCGAAGGCCGTTCCTTTCGCGCAGAGATCATTGCGAAGTCGTAGTGCTCTTCGGTCAGCACGATAAAACCGAGCCCCGCCGCACGCGCGACGGGCGCGATGGTGACACCCCAGTCGGCGCGCTCTTGCGCCACCGCCGCGGCGACGGCATTGTGCGAGCGCGGCTGATTCCAGTAGCCGTCCGGGCGTTCCACGCCGAGGAGCTGGTCGATCAGGATGCGCGTTCCCGAGCCTTGGTTGCGGTTGACCATCATGCAATCGCGGTCGGCGAGCGCCGCACGGACCGCCTCCTCCGCGCCGAGGCCCTCGAAACGCTCGTCCCCTTGGCGGAATACCAAACCTTGCATGCGCCGCCAGCCTGGCACGAGTTCGAGACCGTCACCGAGGAAAGGCGCGTTGTAAATCCGCGTCTTCGGGTCGAAGAGATGGATGGGGGCGAGATCGCACTCGCCGCGCTTGGCCGCTGCAAGACCGCCCAGGCTTCCCACAGGCAGCGAGCGCACTGAAATCCCGCGGCGCGAAAGTTCGCCAACGACCAGATCGAGGCCGACGCAATGACTGCCGATGACGACGAGGTCGGGAACGCGGACCCGCGGCGTGAACAGCGTCACCGCCACGTCGGCACCGGCAGGCACGTGATCGGCGAGTGCCTCGATGCGGATGAAGCCGTCCGCCTGGGTAAAGGATGTTATCGCTCCCGAGCCCTTGCCGGTCGGATAGGCCGTCAATCCTCCCTGCCCTTGCACAAGGGAAACCATGGCGAATTCGGTCCGCCCGAGTTCGGAAGGAATCCGCAACGGAAGGCTTGCGGTGACCTGAGTATCGACGCGCGGCGGCAGCCCCGCCATGCGCCGCAGGGCGGGTACCACCATGTCATGGAAGGTGAACATGGCCGAGGTCGGAAATCCCGGCAGGATGATGACCGGCTTGCCCTCGCACACAGCCAGGCAAAGTGGCTTTCCGGGTTTCAGTGCCACGCCGTGGGCGATGATACCGGGCTTGCCCAGTCGGCCGATAATGCGATGCGTGACATCCCCTGCCCCTTTGGACGTGCCGCCCGACAGGATCAGCACGTCGTGGGCGGCGAGCGCCTCGCGCATAGCCTTCTCAAGTTTCGCCTCGTCGTCGGGAAAGGCGCCGAGACAATGCGCCTCGCCGCCATTTTCAGTGACAGCCGCAGCGATGATCGGGCCGTTGGCATC
>NZ_RZRP01000980.1:0-2175 GCF_003997795.1 Mesorhizobium sp. M7A.F.Ca.US.005.03.2.1
GCGCCGGCCGCGAACGAGCCGAGCGCCATGCCGATGCCGATGCCGGTCATGACCCAGGTAATGCCTTCGGTCATCACCGCCTTCGGCCTGATCGAGCGGCATGTGCCGGAGGCGATGCTGACCGAAGGCATTACCTGGGTCATGACCGGCATCGGCATCGGCATGGCGCTCGGCTCGTTCGCGGCCGGCGCGGTGGTCGATGCGTTCGGTGCCCAGAACGGGTTCTGGGTCTCTGTGGCTTCAGGCACGATCGCGCTGGCCACGGTGCTGCTTGGCCAGCGCAGCCTTGCCACGGCTGAGTGCGAGATGGACGGATGCGAAGCAGCCGCGATTGCTGCGGAATAGTTCCGGCGCGCCCGGGCCTTAGGCCGGGCGCGCCGCTCTAGGCGGCCGGGCCTGAAATATTGACTCTTCTTGGGTGCGCCAATGCCAAAACTATCGTTGGCGCCCCGTGCAGCATCACCTCTTTTTCGAAGACGAAGCCACATTTCTCCAGCACCCGTCGCGAAGCCGGATTGGCGGGGCGGACGATGCCGACAACCCGATCGGCACGCAAGGGGCCGAACGCGGTGCGCAGTGCTTCCATCACCGATTCCGTGGCATAGCCATGTCCCCAGCTCGCCGGATGAAGATGATAGGACAGGTTCAGACCGTCGAAATCCGCCGATACCGTGACGCCGCCGAAGCCGACCAGCTTTTCATCCGCCTCGACCGCCCAGCGGCCAAAGCCGTGCTTGTCCCAATGACCGATGTCGCGCGTCAGCCGCGCGGCGCTCTGCTGGGCTGTATCCGGGACAGGGTCCGGACGATGAGCAACAAGCTCCCGGCGCGAAAAGAGGTCGATCAGGAAATCCAGATCAGCCTCTCTTCTGGGCGGCGCAGCAAAAGCCGTTCGCTGCGCTGGCTGGTAGGCAGAGACGCATTCATCCGTCTTCTCCGGCAACCGGATCGACGGGAGGCTCAGAGGATCTCGGTCTTGGCGATGTGGATGCCAAAACCTTCGAGGCCGACATAGTGGCGTTCGCGCGAGGCGATCAGGTTGATCGAGGAGATGCCGAGATCCTTGAGTATCTGGGCGCCTAGCCCGATCTCGCGCCACTCGTTTTCACGGCGGCGCGCCTCTTCGTGATCCTCGCGGTCGCCGCTTGCCGGCCGCTTGCGCTCCTGATGCGCAACGCCGACGGAGCCTTCTCTGAGATAGACGATGACACCGCGCCTGCGCTCGCCCATTGTCTTAATGATGGCGTCGAGCCGGTGGCTGGTGCCGAAGACATCGGTCACCACATCCTCGGAATGCAGACGCACCGGCACGTCCTCGCCGTCACGAATGTCGCCGAAGACGATGGCGACGTGATGCATGGAGTCCCACGGCAGCGTGTAGGTGAAGACCTGTGCCTTGCCGCCGAGCGTGTCGATTTCCGAGCAGGCGACGCGTTCGACCAGCGTTTCCTTGCGCTGCCGGTAGGCGATGAGGTCGGCGACCGAAACCTGCTTGAGGCCATGCTCCTCGGCGAAAGCCTGCACCTGCGGACCGCGCTTGACGGTGCCGTCATCATTGACCAGCTCGGAAATGACACCGACCGGCGGCAGGCCGGCGAGCTTGCACAGATCGACCGCTGCTTCGGTATGGCCTGAGCGCATCAGCACGCCGCCTTCGCGCGCAATCAGCGGAAAGATGTGGCCGGGCCGGACGAAATCCGAGCCACCGACATTGCCGTTGGCAAGATTGCGAACGGTCAAAGTGCGATCTTCGGCCGAGATGCCGGTCGTGGTGCCATGCTTGAAATCGACACTGACGGTGAAAGCGGTGGTGTGGGCGGAATCGTTGTCGGCGACCATGGGGGCAAGGTTCAGCCGCTTGGCTTCTTCGCGCGGCATCGGCGTACAGACGATGCCGGAGGTGTGGCGAACGATGAACGCCATCTTTTCGGGCGTGCAGTGGACAGCGGCGACGATCAGGTCGCCCTCGTTCTCGCGCCCGTCATCATCCATGACGACGACGATCTCGCCGCGTTCGAAAGCACGCAGGGCTTCGACGATTTTCTTCTGGTCGTAAGGCATAAGTGCTCGCTTTGCTCGCAGGGGAATAAGGGAGTAGGGCAGTAAGGGAGTAGGGAAAAGCAAAAAGATTTGGCCGGCCGGGCTAAGAGCGCAACATATTCCCCTATTCCCCTA
>NZ_RZRP01000981.1:0-2174 GCF_003997795.1 Mesorhizobium sp. M7A.F.Ca.US.005.03.2.1
TGTATGTCCATCACCGAACCATCGTCGGCGACGGGAGCGAGCCCATGCGTGGGCCGGCCGGCAACGCCGTGATCGAAGCTGTCGATCAGTCTGCCTTCGGCGTCGATGCGATGGATCAGGCCGGTGTCGAGATCGGACGCAAAGAACTCGCGGTGAGTGGCGTCGAAAGTGAGATTGCCGATGCCGGGACCGCTGTTGGTGTCGATGTCGGCGAATTTGGAGACCTGGCCGGTGATGCCGTCGATCTTCCAGACGGTGCCCGGCCCACCACCGTTTTCGGTGCCGAACTGGCCATCCATGAAGGTGGCACCGGCAGCGCCGCGGCGCTGCCTCTCGGGGCGGCCGTCATCGTCGGCATCCGGGGTGACGATACGGATGCCGTGCAGCGAGGTGGCGCCGGCATAGAGATTGGGAATGCCCGATGGAACGCCGTCGCGCACGCCGTCATCATAGGTGACGCCGAACACTTGGCCGATCTGCTCCGCCGTCACCTCGAAGGGCGGCGGCGTGTTGACCAGCTGGCCGGAGGCTGGGCCGCCCAGATGCGAAACGTCGAACACGCGCAAGGTGGCGCGCGTGGGGTCGATGAAGGTTTCGTCGACCGGATCGACGCCGGGCGGCAGGCCCTCTTTTTCGGAATCAGGGGGGTCGAAATTGGGAATGATGGTGCCGGAGAATCCGGTCACCGCCATCGAGCCGGGATAGATGATCCGGGTTTCCTGCGCCTGCGCGGCGCCCAGCCACAGGCCGAGTGCCAGCGCCAGCAACCCGCCTGGATGCACAGCACGGCGCAAGCCGCCATCAAGAGACGACACGAACGAGCCGCGGATGCGAGACATGACACTACCCCCCGTAGTCGACGGGAGAACGTCGGGGCTGGCCGCGCAAATCAGGGCAAGGCGCGGCGGTCCGGCTCGTTCTTCCCTGATCGAATTGTCTGCTTTCCTCAAGACGACGATACGCCTGGTCTTACGCAGGGTCAACGGAATCAGCGGAAAGCCCAGCGCATCGACCCCGTCCCGAAGGCGGTGGTCGCGCCGAGCTCCTGTTGTTCCCGGAGACCGCAGAGCCTCTGGGTTATTGGTCATGGGGGCTTCCTTTCCGGGCCGCACCATGCGGCACCTGGAGATCAGTCGCGGGCGGAGATGGAAAGGTTCATGGAAGGCCTGCGCAGAATGCTTGCGCGCGATGCCGCCTCTTCTTATATACGCGCCAAGCCGTTCGGCGCCGGAGTGCCGGTTGCCGGAACGGGATTTCTTGTGAACAGGGGCTTTCGTCGGAACGCCTGTACGGGTCCTGAGAGCCTGCTTAGCGGAGAGACTAGAGAAATGGCAAAAGTAATCGGTATCGATCTCGGCACCACCAACTCCTGCATCGCCATCATGGATGGCAAGGAGCCCAAGGTAATCGAGAATGCGGAAGGCGCGCGCACGACGCCTTCCATCGTCGCCATCTCGGGCGACGACGAACGTCTGGTCGGCCAGCCGGCCAAGCGCCAGGCGGTCACCAATCCTGAAAACACCATCTTCGCGGTCAAGCGCCTGATCGGCCGCCGCTATGACGATCCGGTGACGGAGAAGGACAAGAAGCTTGTCCCCTACAAGATCGTCAAGGGCGACAATGGCGATGCCTGGGTCGAAGCTGGCGGCAGGAAGCAGTCGCCCTCGCAGATTTCGGCCATGATCCTGCAGAAGATGAAGGAGACGGCGGAAGCCTATCTCGGCGAAAAGGTCGAGAAGGCGGTCATCACCGTTCCGGCCTATTTCAACGACGCCCAGCGCCAGGCGACCAAGGATGCCGGCAAGATCGCCGGCCTTGAAGTGCTGCGCATCATCAACGAGCCGACCGCGGCAGCGCTTGCCTATGGCCTCGACAAGAAGGAAGGCAAGACCATTGCCGTCTATGACCTTGGCGGCGGCACGTTCGACATTTCGGTGCTCGAAATCGGCGATGGCGTGTTCGAGGTCAAGTCGACCAATGGCGACACCTTCCTCGGCGGCGAGGATTTCGACATGCGCCTGGTCGAATACCTGGCGGCCGAGTTCAAGAAGGAACAGGGCATCGACCTGAAGAACGACAAGCTTGCCCTGCAGCGCCTCAAGGAGGCGGCTGAAGAGGCCAAGATCGAGCTGTCGTCGACCACCCAGACCGAAATCAACCTGCCCTTCATCACC
>NZ_RZRP01000982.1:0-2173 GCF_003997795.1 Mesorhizobium sp. M7A.F.Ca.US.005.03.2.1
GGTCAAGGCGGTCGAAGCGACATCCACCTTCCTCAAGGAGCAAGGCAAGATCGACGCCGTGCTTCCCGACTATTCGAAATACGTATCGTCGAAATACGTCACCGAGGCGCTCGCCTCGAACTAGTACTCGCTTAACGCAATTCCGGACGGAAAACCGCTTCACACTTTTCCTGGAATTGCTCTGAACGCGCGCGGATCTTTTTCCCTAACGCCGCGTGCTGACTGCCCCGGAACCGCTGACGAGGGCCGGGGCAGTCGGATTTCAACGAACCGCGAGGCATCCATGCCGCATCTCGTGCTCGACCCCCATCTCGTACTGGACAAGGTCTCGATCCACTATGACGGCCAGGCAGCGCCTGCCGTCGAGCGGGTGTCGATCGATGTCGCCAAGGGCGATTTCGTCGTGCTGGTCGGCCGTTCCGGCTGCGGCAAGACCTCGCTGCTCAACGTCGCCGCCGGCCTTATCGCGCCGGCGCGCGGTACGGCTTCAATCAACGGCAAGCCGATCACAGCACCTGGCTCGGACCGGGCGGTGGTGTTCCAGAACGATGCTTTGTTCCCATGGCTGACGGCGCGCGAAAACGTTGCCTTCGCGCTCAGGCTGCGCGGTGTCGCTCCGGCCGAGCGGGCGCGGCGCGCCGATGAGCTGCTGGCGCTGGTGAAGCTCGCCGACGCCGGCGACAAGTGCATCTGGGAGCTTTCCGGCGGTATGCGCCAGCGTGTCGGCCTGGCTCGGGCGCTCGCCGCCGAACCCGAATTCCTGCTGCTCGACGAACCGCTCGGCGCGCTCGATGCGCTGACGCGCGAGCGCATGCAGACGACGCTGCTCGATCTGTGGACGGCAAGCGATGTCGGCGTGCTGATGGTGACGCATGGCATCGAGGAGGCGCTGGTGCTGGCCACCCGCATCGTCGTGCTGGCGCCTGGCCCGGGCCGCGTGGTGCAAACTTTCGAACCCGGCTTCTCCAGGCGCTACGCATCGGGCGAGGCCGTCCGCACCATCAAGGCCGACCCGGCCTTCGCCGCGGCGCGCGGCGAACTAACCGACGCGATCTTCGAAGGAGAGGCGGCATGACCGTTACCTCCTACACCGAGCGGCCGGGACACAAGGTCGACGAGGCCGACGGCCTGTCGGTGCCGTGGTCGCGGTCCAGCCCGAAACGCAAAGGCGTTTCCGCGCGCGCGGTCAGCGTGATGACCATCCTGGTGGTGCTGGCGCTGTGGGCGCTGTCGGCCCGCCTGCAACTGGTGTCGCCAGTGTTCCTGCCCTCGCCGGTTGCGGTGTGGAACAAGTTCATCACCGTCGCCCGCGACGGCTTCGTCGATGCGACGCTGCTGCAGCATGCGATCGCCAGCCTGGGCCGGGTTTTCGCCGCGCTGGTCGCCGCCATCCTCGTCGGCGTGCCGGTTGGGCTCGCCATCGGCATCAGCACGATCGGGCGCGGCATCTTCGATCCGCTGCTTGAGTTCCTGCGGCCGATCCCGCCGCTCGCCTACCTGCCGCTGGTCGTCATCTGGTTCGGCATCGGCGAACCGTCGAAGATCCTGGTGATCACTATTTCCATGCTGGCGCCGGTGGCATTGTCGACCGCGTCCGGCGTTCGCGGCGTTTCGCAGGAACGCATCAATGCGGCGCGCTCACTGGGTGCTACTCAGCGCCAAGTGGTCCGCCATGTCATCCTGCCGAGCGCACTGCCGGCGATCCTGACCGGCCTGCGCATCGCGCTCGGCGCCGGCTGGTCGACGCTGGTCGCCGCCGAACTGGTGGCGGCGACGCGCGGGCTTGGTTTCATGATCCAGTCGGCCGCCCAGTTCCTCGTCACCGACGTGGTGGTGATGGGCATATTGGTGATCGCGGCCATTGCCTTCGTGCTGGAATTCACCCTCCGCAGGATCGAGCGCGTGCTCGTCCCGTGGGCGGGACGCGAATGATTGGGAACCAGAAGAGCAGGAGAGAATGCCGATGACCCATTCCACCGCCGTGCTGTTCGCCCAAGCCGGCAATTGGCTTCTCGCCTGGACCAGGGAAAGCCAGCCGCTTGAACAGCAACCGAAATCGCCAACGCCGGTCCGCTGGGACGCCGAGCGCGACCGCCTGCCGCCACGCGACGAGAGTTTTTACTGGGCCTGGCAGTACTGGTCGCAGTGAGGGGATTGGCGATTGGCACTAGCC
>NZ_RZRP01000983.1:0-2172 GCF_003997795.1 Mesorhizobium sp. M7A.F.Ca.US.005.03.2.1
CAGTTGCACCGTGCCGGCGGCCGGGCTCGCCATGGATGCCGACGCCGAACTCCATCTCGCCGTCGCCGATATCGAAAGTCGGCTTGCCCGCCGCCGGCACGGTGCAACTGGTCAGCGCCACGCCCATCGAGCGGGTAGCAGCGTTGACGCGGTCGCCAAGCGCCTTCAGCGACGCCAGAGCCAGGCCGTGTTCGGCCGCCGCGCCGACGATCTTTTCCACCACCAGCGTGCCGGCGACGCCACGCCGGCCCGTCGTATAGGAAGAATTCTCGACCGCGACATCGTCATTGGTCACGATCTGCTGGACGCCTTCCGACATTTCGGCCGCCATCTCGAAATTCATGACGTCGCCCTCATAGTTCTTGACGATGAACAGGCAGCCGGCGCCGGTGTCGACGGCCTCTGCCGCCGCCAGCATCTGGTCCGGTGTCGGCGAGGTGAATACCTGGCCGGGGCAGGCGGCGTCCAGCATGCCGTGACCGACAAAGCCGCCATGCAGCGGCTCGTGACCGGAACCGCCGCCGGAGATCAGCGCCACCTTGCCCGGCCGCAAGGTCTTTCGGCGGATGAATTTGTGCGCGTCGCCGAGCACGAGGATGTCGGCATGGGCGGCGACGAAGCCGTCGAGGCTTTCGGTCAGCACCGTGTCCACCGAATTGATAAACTTCTTCACGGCCGTCTCCTCCCGAAATAGGCCTTCCAAAGCAATTCCAGGAAAAGTGTATCGCGGTTTTCCGTCCGGAATTGCGTAAAACAAGAGTTCGATCAGCCACTCTTGCCGGTGATGCTGGTGATCTTTTGGATAAAATCGTTCACCGCCTTATCGAGCGCGGCGTTCTGCTTGTCGTCGCCGAAATCCGGCACGATCAGCGAGACATGCCGCGTCTTGCGCATGCCTGATGCGATCGACATCTTGCCTGGATGCGCCTGGTGATAGGCGGCGAGAAACTGGTCGCGCTCGGCCGGGCTGAAATGGCAGACGGAAAATATAGCCGGCAAATGTTTTGACGGAATCGGGATCGAATAGGCAGGACTGGAAATCTGCGTGACGAAGCTGCGGTGCTTGCCGAGCGCATCGGCCAGGCGCTGGCGCATACCGGACGGGCGCTGGTCGATGACCTGCGACAGGATCGTCTTGTAGGCGCGGATCGCCTCTTCGGAACCGGGTTCGGGTGTCCTGTCGACCATGCCGGCCGCGCCTAGACAGAAACGTCCGCGACGGCCGCCTTGGCCATGGCGAGTTGCGCCGGCGCGACGGAAAGATCGCGCAGGCCGGCCTCGATCAGTGACGGGATCGAGGCTGGATCGCCGGCTGCATCGCCGCACAGGCTGACCGGGATCTCTTCCCGCTGGCCAAACGCCGTCACGGCAGCGATCAGCCGCAGCACGGCCGGATGACGGACCGAATTGAGATGCGCCACGGCAGCGTTGTCGCGGGCGGCCGCCATGACATACTGGGTGAGATCATTGGAGCCGATCGAGAAGAAGGCGGCATCGGTAAAGGCTTCCGGTACGATCGCCACCGAAGGCACTTCGACCATGATGCCGAGCGGCGGCATGTTGTGTGCGACGCCGCGTGCGGCAAGTGCAGTCTGCTCTTCGGCGAACATCGCCGCTGCCTGTCGGTATTCCTCCACAATGGCGATCATAGGGAACATCACTTTCAGGCTGCCATGGACAGCGGCGCGCAGCAGCGCCCGGATCTGTACACGAAACACCTCGGGTCTTGCCAGCGACAGCCTGATCCCGCGCAGGCCGAGAAACGGATTGCTCTCCTCGACCGTAAAGCCGGGCACCGGCTTGTCGCCGCCGGCGTCAACGGTGCGGATCGTCACCGGTTTTTCACCGGCCCACTCCAGCACCTTGCGATAGGCGCGATACTGCGTCTCCTCATCCGGCAGCGTCTTGCCGAACAGGAATTCGGTGCGCATCAACCCGACTCCGTCGCAGGTCGTAATGTCGATGAGGTCGACATCGGACGGGTCGGCGATGTTGACCTGCACGCGCACCGCCGTGCCGGCCTTGGTCACCGCCGGTCGCGCCAGGAACGTCCCGGCCCGGTCGCTGCGCGCCCGGAATGATGAGGACGATTGGCGAAAAGCAGCGATTTCAGTCTTGGAGGGTGACAGCACAATGCCGCCATGTTCGGCGTCGAGCAGCGCTGTGCCGGTT
>NZ_RZRP01000984.1:0-2170 GCF_003997795.1 Mesorhizobium sp. M7A.F.Ca.US.005.03.2.1
GGCAGAAGCATCGCCAATGAAATGGCGGCGCTGCGCTTGCGCCCAGCCGGCGCTCACGAGAAAGTCGCGCATGGCCAGCGACCGTGCGGCCCGATCGAAGGCAGGTCCCTGCCCCGACAATCGTGCCAGCCGGCCGTTGCCATGCTGGACGAGCTCGATCAGGACCGTGGTTTTCGGCAGATGGGCTTCCGCCCGCTCCGGCCATTCGACCAAAGCAGCACCTTGCGCCAAGGCTTCGTCGAACCCAAGCTCATCGATCTCGTCGGCCGAGGACAGGCGGTAGAGATCGAAGTGATGCACCGGAATGCGGGTGTCGTAGCTCTGCACCAGCGTGAAGGTCGGGCTCGGAACGTCGAGGCCGGCATCGTCGGCCAAGGTCCTGATCAAGGCCCGCGCCAGCGTCGACTTGCCGGCGCCCAGATCGCCCTTCAGGGCAAGCACGTCGCCTGGGCGCAGCGACAGCGCCAGATCTTCGCCCAGCCGCGCTGTCTGGGTCTCGTCGGCGAGTAATCGCTCCAGCACCAATCCGGTCATCGAACGCGCTACTCGGCCGCGGCACGGATGCCCGGCATGTCTGGAAAGGTGCAGATGACGGTCGTGCCCTTGTCCTTGCCGGTTTCGATGCGAACGCTGCCGCCATGCAGCTCGACGAAGCTCTTGACGATCGACAGGCCGAGGCCGGCGCCGCGCCGGCGGCCACCATTGGCGCGCGGCTCGAAACGGCGGAACACCGAATCGAGCACATCGGGCGGCATGCCGGGACCGTCGTCATGGACCGAGAATTCCACCCCGTCCGCCAGATGGCGGCAGGTGAGCCGGATGGTGCTGGCTTCCGGGGCGTAATTGGCGGCGTTGCTGAGCAGATTGTAGAGGATCTGGCGGACGCGGACCTCATCGCCGTGAAACGTCTTCGGCGCCGAGGCTGCTTCGACCTCGAGCCTGATCGAATGCTCTTCCAGCCGGTCGGCCACCAGTTCGGCCGCAGCGGCGATGGTGCGATCGACCTGCACCTCGGAAATATCGAGCTGCATGATGCCGGCGTCCACCGTCGCCAGGTCGAGTATGTCGTTGACGATGGTGAGCAGGACCGCGGAGGAGGAGCTGACATGCTCGACATATTCCCGCTGCTTCTGCGTCAGCGGACCGGTCGTGGGCTGTGACAGGAGTTCGGTGAAGCCGATGATGTTGGTCAGCGGCGAGCGCAGTTCATAGGAAACATGCTGGACGAATTCGTTCTTGAGCTGGTCGGATTTTTGCAGCGCCTCGTTCTTGTCCTTCAGCGCCCGCTCGACATGGACGCTGTCGGTGACGTCGACGAAGGTCATCATCACCTGCCCGTTGGGCAGCGGGATCATGGCGTAACTCAACACGTTGCCGTTGTTGAGCTCGGTCTGTCCGTGGCGGTCGCGGCGCTCGTCGTCGAAGCCGGTGACGGCGGCAACAAAGCCGGGCCAGGGGCTGTCCGCCGCCTGCCGGTCGCAAAGGTCGCGGATGGTGGAAACATGGACGCTGGGCTTGGCCGCTTCGCCGCTCAATCCCCAGAGCGTGGCAAAGGCAGGATTCGACAGCCGGAGCCTGCCGTCGGGTCCGAACACCGCTACGCCTTCGGCAAGATTGTCGAGCGTCTCGCCCTGGACCCGCACCGCTGTCTGGTAGCGGCTCTCGAGGTCCATCTTCTCGGTGAGGTTCTCGAACACCCAGGTGACGCCGCCCTTGGGCTGCGGGTTGGCGACGACGCGGATGGTCTTGCCATCAGGCAGATGCCACCAATGTTCCTGGGATTCCACAGCGCGATAGGCGCCGAGCAGGCCTTCCTTCCAGCGGCGCCATTCAGGCTGTTCGGCGATCTTGCCTTCGCTGCGCAGCCGGTCGAGCAGCAAGGCATTGTCTGGAGCGCTGTGCAGGAAGCCTGCGTCCAGGCCCCAAAGCTTCTGGAAGGCCTGGTTGAAGAACCGCAGCTTCTCGTCGGTGTCGAAAATGGCGACCGCCGTGTTGAGCTGGTCGAGCGTGTCGGCGTGGCTTCGCACCGTCCGTTCGTATTCGCCGCGAACGGCTTCGATGGCACTGGTGTCGCAGGCAAGGCCGGCCGAGCCATCGCTGCCGGCGAAATCGGTGACCGCGAACACACGGCGATCGCCTTCGATCACGGTGGACAGCGATTGCTCGAAAA
>NZ_RZRP01000985.1:0-2164 GCF_003997795.1 Mesorhizobium sp. M7A.F.Ca.US.005.03.2.1
TTGTAGATCTCTTCCCCGGTCTCCGGCAGGTAAGCGAAGGCAGGGTGTTCCTGCGCATTGGACAGGTTGAGCGGCCGCGCGCTGGCGGCGATGGTGCCGACCAGGCCTTGGCCCAGCCGCAACTGCGCCAAATGGACGGCGTTCGGGTTCAGGCCTTCGGTGGCGTAGAGTTCGAGCACCGAATCGGCGCGCAGCACATAGAGCGAGCAGACTTCCGCGACCATGTTGGAGGCGATGTCGCGCACAATCCGGTCAAGCCGCTCCTGCGGCTCCAGCGGCTCCTGCATGAGCTCGCGGAGCCGTTTGAGCAAAACGCGCGGGCCACTGGCCTGATCACGCATCGCGGCTTGTTCTCCAATGGGCATTCTGCCCGCCGCAGTTTCCACCGCGACCGGCGCACACGCAACAACTCAAATCGTTCTCGCTACTGCTTATCCAGACCGTAGACGGAATGCAAAGTACGAACCGCAAGTTCCGTATACGGGCCGTCGATCAGGATCGAAATCTTGATCTCCGAGGTCGTGATGGCGCGGATGTTGATCGATTTGTCGGCCAGCGCCTTGAAAGCGGTGGCGGCGACGCCGGCATGGCTCCTCATGCCGATGCCGATGACCGAAACCTTCGACATGCCGGCTTCCGACTGCACGACATCGTAGCCGATCGAGGCCTTGAGGCGTTCAAGCACGGCCAGCGCCTTGTCGACATCGCCCGACGGCACGGTAAAGGTCATGTCGGTGAACTTGCCGTCCTCGGAAATGTTCTGGACGATCATGTCGACATTGATGTTGGCCTCGGCCAGCGGCCCGAAGATGCCGGCGGCAACGCCCGGCCGGTCGCCGACCCGGCGCAGTGAAATCTGCGCTTCGTCCTTGGCGTAGGCAATTCCGGTGACGACCTGCTGTTCCACGATCTCTTCCTCGTCGCAAATGAGCGTTCCGGGCGGATTGAGCAAATCCCCCATTCCGGGCGCATCGGGATCGTCGAAGGACGACCGCACGAAGGTACGCACCCTGTGCACCATGGCAAGCTCGACCGAACGCACCTGCAGAACCTTGGCGCCGAGCGAGGCCATTTCAAGCATTTCCTCGAACGAGATCTTGGCCAGCCGCCGCGCCTTGGGCTCGATGCGTGGATCGGTGGTGTAGACCCCGTCGACATCGGTGTAGATGTCACAGCGATCGGCTTTGACCGCCGCGGCGATGGCGACAGCACTGGTGTCGGAGCCGCCGCGGCCGAGCGTGGCAATACGATTGTCCGGGCCGATGCCCTGGAACCCGGCAATCACCGCCACCTGGCCCTCGCCGAAGCGCTTGATCAGGAACGCACCGTCAATGTCGAGGATGCGCGCCGCCCCATGCGCATTATCGGTCTTGATCGGGATCTGCCAGCCCTGCCAGGAGCGGGCGTGCACGCCCATGTTCTGCAAAGTGATGGCCAGCAGGCCGGCCGTGACCTGCTCGCCGGAAGCGACGACCGCATCATATTCGCGTGCGTCATGCATCGGCGAGGCCTCACGCGTCCAGCCGACCAGTTCGTTGGTCTTCCCGGCCATCGCCGAAACGACCACCGCCACCTCATGGCCGGCGTCGACCTCGCGTTTGACGTGACGCGCCACGTTGCGGATGCGGGCGATGTCGGCGACGGAGGTTCCGCCGAATTTCATCACGATGCGCGCCATGGGAGCGAAATGCCTTTGCCTGAAGCCGGATCCCAGCCAAAAGCCGGAATCCCGAAAAGCGGAAGGCCGGCTGACGCCGGCCGCTGAATGCGCGGCCTCCTTAGCCAAATGACGAAGGTTTCGCAAGGCTGGCGGCCAATTGCCGGCTCCAGAAGCCGGCATATTGCCTTCCGCCCCGGCGCCGCCTACGAAATGCTGCCTGCGGGGAATTCTTTTGGTTCGGCATAGCAGATGATGATTGCTCGGTTTCGACGTGCCATGCGATGGCAATCGCTCCCGCTTGTCGCAGGCTTTGCGGTGCTGGCGCTTATTGTCGGCAGCCGTGCCATGCTGGTCGAGGAACAGCGGGCCAACCGCGCCGCCGCGCGCGAGGCAATCGAATATCAGCAATTGCTTTCGGGTCTGCTTTCTCTGGCACAGGAAGCCGAGAACGGCCAGCGTGGCTACCTGCTGACCGGCGAGAAATCCTATCTCGAACCCTATCGG
>NZ_RZRP01000986.1:0-2162 GCF_003997795.1 Mesorhizobium sp. M7A.F.Ca.US.005.03.2.1
TGGCACCGCTAATCAACGGCGCAGCTCCAATTTCGACGCGTGCAAGGCAAAAGTCGGCAGGGCGAGTGCACTCGATTCAGTGATTTTCGCGCACGTCGCAAACACACGGAATAGCTCACCTTCGCGAGGCGATCGCGCGATCGATGTTCCCGTCGAGACTGTGTTCACGGCGATCCGCTCACCGAGCGTGCGATCACCAGCGGTTAATGCGGTCAGCGATCTCACCGCGCTCGTACCGCCAGCGGGTATGCGTCCGGGGTCTGCACATGACACCAGGCCTTGACAGAATTCTCGACGAGCCTGGCGGTATCGGACCAAGTGCACGGCGCCGATGCGCCAATCCGGCGGCCTCCTACTTAACAGGGGCCGCGGTTATAGCAGCCTCAGCGTCCGCCTTGGCGATCACAGCTTCGGCACGTTCTATGGCAGCACCGAGTTCATCGCTCCGCCATGTATCAACCGAATGGCCATCGTCGAACGACCGGTCGTCGACTCCCCGAGCGCGTGAGACCAGCTCACGAAGCGCGGCAATGGCTTCGGAAAGTAGACTGGCTTCTGCTCCGTTTCGGGAAGACCGCGTCACATGTTTATCCCTGTTGCATCGCGATCATGGACCATCACGCAGTGTCCTTACAACAGACGACTATTGCTTGATTGGCGCATTCCTGGTCAATCGCATTCCGGCCTGTTGCGCCGCGGGAATTGCGGCGGACCGTTGGCTTGCAGGGATTGCGAGAAGGGATGGCAGGATAAAGGGCCGCGATGTGCGGCTCGGTCGGTGCGTTCGATTTCAAAGACTTACGCATCACATCCGCGATGTGCGTGGCAAATCCGCGATGTGCGCGATTACCAATTTCTCAAATTTCTCAAGAAAAGCTGCACCTCGCAGACTCGGCGGCCATGAAAAGTGACGACGATTTCCGGGTCCGTCCTGGCCGCATTCGTTCCCGGGCCGCTCAGCGTGCACGCCCCTTCATCTTCCAGGCACTGGCCGCTGCACAAAGGGCAGGGGGACATATCTCGCGCAAGGGAAACGTCATCTCCTCACGCGCCTCGACGTTCGGTCGTGGCAGGTCGGCGAGCATCCGCGCCAATCGCCTCATCACCGGCCGCTCGCGCGGCGCCGTCGTAAAGGCACGCGTTGTCCGGGAGTTCAGGGGATCGACGCCGCTCGCCGCCCATCTCAAATATCTTGGTCGCGAGGGTGTGTCGCGCGACGGCGAGAAAGCAAAAATGTTCGGACCGGACGGGGACGAGGCTGATCATGATGCATTCTCGGACCGCTGCAGGGATGATCGGCACCATTTCCGTTTCATTGTCTCTCCTGATGACGCCCAGGAGTTGGGCGACCTCAAGAGTTTTGCTCGCGGCCTCATGGTCGATATGGAGCGCGACCTCGGCACCAAACTCGACTGGATCGGCATCGATCACTGGAACACCGAACACCCCCACGTCCACATTCTTGTGCGCGGCGTGGCGGATGATGGCGAGAACCTCGTCATCTCACGCGACTACATCCGCCAGGGCATGCGCGACCGAGCAAGCGACATCCTCACCCAGACGCTGGGGCCTCGGACCGATAAGGACATCCGCCGGACAGTCGAACGGCAGATCGACACCGAGCGCTGGACACAGCTCGACCGCCAGCTTGTTCGCGATGCCGATCGCCTTGGAATCATCAATCTCGCGCCGCCTGGCAGCCACCAGCCCGACGAGTTCCTCACGCTTAAGATCGGGCGGCTGCGCAAGTTGGAACGGCTTGGCCTCGCCAGCGAGATACGTCCTGGCCAGTGGACCATTGCCGAGGAGGCTGAGACGACGTTGCATGCGCTCGGCGAGCGTGGCGACATCATCAAACGGATGCATCGCAGCATATCCGACCATAGCGTCGAGAGAGGCGCGGCCGACTATGTCCTTGCAGCTGGACAGACAGCCGAACCTATTATCGGTCGGCTTTTGGAGCGGGGGCTCGACGACGAACTGCGGGGCTCGGCATATGCCGTGGTCGATGGTGTCGACGGACGCGTCCATCACATCCGGTTTCAAGATCTCGATGCAACAGGAGATTCAGCACCTGGCTCCATAGTTGAGCTCCGCCACTACAAGGATGCGAAGGGCCGTGGTCGTGTCGCGCTCGCCATCCGTTCAGACTTCTCCGTCGA
>NZ_RZRP01000987.1:0-2155 GCF_003997795.1 Mesorhizobium sp. M7A.F.Ca.US.005.03.2.1
GCCTCACCGTCACGGACCTGGACCGGCAGCGTCACTGAGATGATCGATGACGACGCCAGCCTGAGAACGCGGCTATCCGCGAACCAGGACGAGCTCGAACGGGTGACATCGAAAATCGCCTCGGTCGACGTGGACGTGGTGATCCTTGCGATTTCCGAACGGGTTCGCGGCCTGGCCGACCGCAAGGTGCGTCACGTCTCGGCCGGCCTGGACCTGCCAAGTCGCAGGACGGAGCTGCAAATCCTCGACAATTCCGTGGCGAACTGTCTTGCCGCCCTTGGAAGGTCCTCCGAGCCAGTTCCTGCCAAACTGCTCTTGCCTGCTGCAACCATTAGCGCTGTGCGCACCATGGTCGAGCAACGATCCGGGATTGCTACCAGCGTGCGCGTTGCGCGCGAGGAGGCCGCGGCAGCCGCTGACGCGCTCCAGGCGGCACGCGACCGGGTCGGCGAAGAACGGGCCGTGCCGGAGCCTGCCAGGGCAAGGCTGGTTTCGGCTTTGTCTAGGGCCAAGGCCAGCGGCTACATGAGGGAGACAAAGGAGTCGCGCGAGGCCGCCGATGCAGGTGCAATTCGATGGCAGGCCGCGATCGCGCGTTTGCACCCCTGGTCGGGCGACTCTCAGGCACTGGCCAGGGTCGCCATTCCGAATGCTGCGCAGCTTGGCGCATGGAAGGCGCTGGCAGCAGAGCTCGGGAAGGGCAGGGGCGTCCTTTCCGATCGTCTTGCCGAGCACCAGGGCAATCACGACTTGCTTTCGGCGCGGCTGGAAGCCCTTCGTGCCTCTGTCGATGTCACCGACGATGATGCGGCCGACGTCATTCGGCGTGCCCGCGACGACGCCTGGGCAAGGCATCGCCATGACCTGACTGGGGAAACGGCGGATGATTTCGCGGCAACACTGGCCCGAGACGACAGTGTCGGCGCAGGCCGTTTGGCCAACGCTCGGGAACTGGTCGAAATTCGCAGCACAAACCGCAACCTCGTAGAAACCGCGGCCACTATCGCGCATGCGCGTGATCAACTTGCCCGGAATGGCTCAGATCGGGAGGCTGTGCTCTTGGAAATACGCACAGTCGCCAGAGAGCTGCTCGGGCCGTGCCAGGAAACATCCCCCGAACAGCTGATCGAACTGATCGAGGATCGTATCGCTGCCCGCATCGATGCGCTCGCGGCCTGGGAGGAGATCGAGCTTTCGCGCAAGAAGGCCGAGCGGGCGGTTGATGAGGAAGGTCGAATACGCCTGGAATTGAGCCGCGCGCTGGCGAGCGTCGGCGTCGGTTCGGATGTTGGTGACAGCCTAGAGACGGTCATGGCCGTGGCAGAGCTGTTTCTTGAGAGACAGTTCAAGGTGGACGCAGAGCGCACCGAGGCGCTCAAGACGGTTGGAACAAGGCAAGAGGATCTGGCCGCCAGGCGCCGCGCTGTCGAAGTCGCGGAGCGACGTGAGGATGAATGGCAGGCCGGTATTGCCGAAGCGCTCAAGGGGACTTGGCTAGAGAGAGGCATCTCGGTGCCCGGCATGGGCGGCGTCCTTGATCAACTGGCTGAACTGTCCAAGAGCCTTCAGGACCGGGAGGCCATGCAACTGCGCATCGAAAAGATGGTGGCCGACAGGGACAATTTTCTGGTCGAGGTTACCGCCGTTGCAGCCGATGCGGGCGAGGCGGACGACGACGAACCGGAACAGCTGGCGATCCGCCTTGCCCAGCGCCTGGAGCGCGCCGAGCGCATGCGCGAGGCCAAAGCAAGCCTCGTCAATGACCTGCAGCGCCTGCAGGATCAGCGTGAGATCCTCGATGCAGAGGTTTCGGCACATGAGCGCCGCAAGAACGAGGTCCTAAGCGTCTTTGGCGTGGTCACGCTAGCGGACGTCGTGCAACGCGATGAGCTGCTGCGCGACAGGGATCGCCTGCGCAAAACCGTGGCCGAGCTTGAGGAGCAGGTTTTTTCCGAGCTCGCGGTGGAAGGGTTCGAGCAGGCGCGTTCGATATTGGATGGTGTCGATCTCGGCAGTATCGCAATCGAGAAGGCGGAAGCCGAGCAACGGCTTCGCGCTTCTGACGAGGCAATACAGCACCAGCTCATTCGGCAGACGCGCGCGACCGACAAGCTGGACGCTATTGGCGGCGACAGTGCTGTTGCCCGCATAGATG
>NZ_RZRP01000988.1:0-2151 GCF_003997795.1 Mesorhizobium sp. M7A.F.Ca.US.005.03.2.1
CCTCATGGTCGACGCCGTGCAGGCCGCCGGGCGTGTTTCGATCGATCTATCAGCGGGTTACGCCGATTATCTGATTCTGTCCTCGCACAAGATCGGTGGTCCCAAGGGCGTCGGCGCCATCGTCGCGGCTTCGGATCTGATGATGCCGAAGCCGTTGATCAATGGCGGCGGTCAGGAAAAGGGCCATCGCGGCGGGACTGAAAACCTCGCTGCCATTGCCGGTTTTGGCGCGGCCGCCCGCGAGGCCCTGGCCGGATTGCCGGCCATGGATACGGTGCGCCGGCGCCGCGACGAGATCGAGGCCATCGTGAAAACGCTGGTGCCGGACGCGGAAATCTTCGGAACCGGTGCGCCAAGGCTTGCCAATACGGCATTCTTCGCTATTGCGGGCGTCAAAGCCGAAACCGCGCAGATCGCCTTCGACCTGGCCGGCGTAGCGCTGTCGGCCGGCTCTGCCTGTTCGTCCGGCAAGGTCGGACCGAGCCATGTGCTGAAAGCCATGGGATACGGTGACAGCCTTGGCGCCTTGCGCGTGTCGATCGGTCCGGCGACGGGCGCGGAAGACATCGAGTTGTTTCGCGTTGCGCTGACGGGAATCGCCGCGCGTCGGGCGGACAGAGAAAAGGCCGCGTAAGCGGGTGGGAGCATCGGACCGAAAAGCGCGTAGCGGTTTTCGGGAAAATCCGATGCTTGACGAAAATGATTTGGGCCATTCGGCCTGGTAGAGCCGTGCGTTTCATGTTGGCCGGGTGAATTTCCGGTCGAAGCGCACTATATGAAACTTACGCTGCCGCAAGCGCCTTTTTGGGGTTCGTTTTGGCGGTGCCATAGTTTGAAAACTGTCGGGCCTTGACCCCGGCGTGGATGGAGAACGCATATGCCTGCTGTGCAGGACACGATCGATCGGGTCCGAAAGATCGACGTCGACCAATACAAATATGGATTCCAGACCGAAATCGCGATGGATAAGGCCCCCAAAGGCCTCAGCGAAGACATTATCCGTTTCATTTCGGCCAAGAAGGATGAACCGTCCTGGATGCTGGAATGGCGTCTGGAAGCCTATCGCCGTTGGCTGACGCTTGACGAGCCGACCTGGGCGCGCGTCCACTATCCCAAGATCGATTTCCAGGACATCTACTTCTACGCGGCGCCCAAGAGCACGCCCGGCCCGACCTCGCTCAGCGATGTCGATCCCGAACTCTTGAAGGTCTACGAGAAGCTCGGTATTCCGCTGCGCGAGCAGGAAATCCTCGCCGGCGTGCAGAAGACCGACGCCTCGGAACTCGAGGAAGTCAGCGACAATGTCTACAAATCGGGCCGCGTCGCCGTCGACGCCGTGTTCGATTCCGTTTCCGTCGTCACCACCTTCAAGAAGGAGCTGGCGCAGGCCGGCGTCATCTTCTGCTCGATCTCGGAAGCCATCCGCGAGCATCCCGAACTGGTGAAGAAGTATCTCGGCTCGGTTGTGCCGACCTCCGATAATTATTACGCCACGCTGAATTCGGCCGTGTTCACCGACGGCTCGTTCGTCTTCGTGCCCAAGGGCGTGCGCTGCCCGATGGAGCTGTCGACCTATTTCCGCATGAACGAGAAGAACACCGGCCAGTTCGAGCGCACGCTGATCATCGCCGAGGAGGGGGCTTACGTCTCCTATCTCGAAGGCTGCACGGCGCCGCAGCGCGATGAGAACCAGCTGCATGCCGCCGTCGTCGAACTGGTGGCGCTCGACGATGCCGAGATCAAATATTCGACGGTGCAGAACTGGTATCCCGGAGACGCCGAGGGCAAGGGTGGCATCTACAATTTCGTCACCAAGCGCGGCGACTGCCGTGGCGATCGCTCGAAGATCTCGTGGACGCAGGTCGAGACCGGCTCGGCGATCACCTGGAAATATCCGAGCTGCATCCTGCGCGGCGATGATTCCTCCGGCGAATTCTATTCGATCGCCGTGTCGAACGGCTATCAGCAGGTCGACAGCGGCACCAAGATGATCCACCTCGGCAAGAACACGTCGAGCCGCATCATCTCCAAAGGCATCGCCGCCGGCTTCTCGCAGAACACCTATCGCGGCCAGGTCTCGGCGCACCGCAAGGCGACCAACGCCCGCAACTTCACCAACTGCGATTCCCTGCTGATCGGCGACCAGTGCGG
>NZ_RZRP01000989.1:0-2150 GCF_003997795.1 Mesorhizobium sp. M7A.F.Ca.US.005.03.2.1
CGCTGGTTGTCCGCGCGGCCAATGAAGGCGACGTTTCGGTTTCCGGCCTTGTCAGGTCGACCGAGCCGTCTTTGTCCACCATCGCCGTTGCCGGCGATAAAGTCCGCATCGGCGCTTCGGTGACGATGGCGGCGATCGCCGACCATCCGGAGCTTGGCACGCTCGCCAAGGCCGCCCGTGCCGTCGGAGGCCCGGCCATCCGCAACATGGCGACCGTCGGCGGCAATCTTTTTGCCCCGAGCCCGTATGGCGATTTCGCTGTTGCCCTGCTGGCGCTCGATGCGACGGTCAGCACCGATGACGGTGAAACGCCGATCGAGACTTTTCTGGCCAATCGGGGCGGCAGCCGCGTCGTCGTCACTTCCGTGAGCTTCACGCTTCCGAAGGCCGACAGTTTCCGCTTCCTGAAAGTGTCGAGGGTAAAGCCCAAGGGCGTCTCCGTGCTCAGCATAGCCGGTGCTCTGGAACTGTCGTCGGATGGCTCCGTGACCTCGGCGCGGATCGCGCTCGGCTGCATGGCGGATCGGCCCATGCGCGCCAGGGCGGCGGAAAAAGCGCTGATCGGCCGAACGCTGACCGCTGACGGTATCGCGCCGGCCTTGGCCGCGGCCGGTGATGGCACCTCGCCCATCACCGACCCGATCGCCAGCGCCTGGTATCGCGCCGAAGTCCTGCCGGTTCATCTCGGGCGGTTGCTGCTCGCATAATATTTGTTCGGGGGCGCGCGTCTGTCCGCTGGTTCGGGCAGGCGCGCTGGGAGGAAAACATGGCAAAGGTTCCGGTTCAATTCACGCTCAACGGCTCGGAAAAGGCCGAATTCATCGACAGCGGCACGACGCTGCTTCAGGCGCTGCGCGACAAGATCGGTGACACCTCGCCGAAGGGCGGCTGTCATCAGGGCACTTGTGGTGCCTGTTCGGTCATCATCGACGGCGAACTCCGGCTCTCCTGCCTGACGCTGGCCGAGACCTGCAATGGTGCAACCATCACCACGACATCCGGTCTTGCGGAAGGCGGCGTGCTGCACCCGTTGCAGCGCGCCTTCCTCGACACGTTCGCCACGCAATGCGGCTTCTGCACGCCGGGCATGATCATGGCGGCCAAGGCGCTGCTCGACCACACGCCCAATCCCAGCCGCGACGAGGTGGTCGAGGCGCTGTCGGGCAACATCTGCCGCTGCACCGGCTACGAGCCGATCATCCAGGCGGTGCTCACCGCCGCGCGGTCCAACTCTCAGAACGCGGCTTGAGGTTACAAAAAATGGAACTGCGCAAGAGCTACTTCGCCGATGTCCGCAAGGATGATCTGCACGAGATCGGCCAGCCGCGGCCGCGCTCGGATTCACCCGGCCATGTCACCGGCAAGACCGCCTTTTTCGCCGACCGCAACTTTCCCGGCATGCTGCACCTGAAGATGGTGCGCAGCCCGCATCACCATGCCCGCATCCGCTCGATCGACACCTCCGAGGCGGAGAAACATCCAGGCGTGGTGAAAATTCTGACCGCCAAGGATGTGCCGCACAATGTCTACACCATCCTGATCCTGATCCAGATCGGGCCGGAGGACGAGACGGTGCTTGCCGACGGCAAGGTGCGCTGGAAGGGCGAGGCCGTGGTGGCGGTGCTGGCCGAAACCGAGCGCGCGGCACAAGAGGCCGCAGCCAAGGTCAAGGTCGACTATGAGGTGCTGCCGGCCGTCTTCGACATGGAAGAGGCGCTGAAACCCGACGCGCCGCTGGTCAACGAATATCACGGCCAGAATTATTACCTCTATGATAGCGGCGAGTGCCGTAAGGTGCGCTTCGGCGATGTCGAGGCGGGCTTCGCCGGCGCCGACCACATACTGGAGCAGAGCTACCAGTCTTCGCCGATCGAGCACGCGCCGACCGAGACCACCGGCTGCGTGGTGGCGCCCGAGGGCAATGACCGCTTCACCTGCTACACCAACACGCAGGCGATGTTCTTCACGCTCGACAACACCTCGATCATCCTGCAGATGCCGGGCAGCAAATTGCATTTCGTCGGCGGCACAGTCGGCGGCGGTTTTGGCGGCAAGGTCGACGTCATCGTCGAGCCGATCGCCATCCTCGGCGCAAAACTAACAGGACGACCAGTCTGTTTTATCTACAGCCGCGAGGAGGAGATGCAGAT
>NZ_RZRP01000098.1:0-11849 GCF_003997795.1 Mesorhizobium sp. M7A.F.Ca.US.005.03.2.1
GTGGTCGACAGCACCCCGGGAATGGTGGCGCCGAGGGCGACGTCGACCTGTTTTGAACCGTTTGCCAGTCCGGCGGCGGCCGTCAGCATTCCCAAGGCGCTGGCGTCGACGCCGAGGCCGGCGGGCCTTTGCCCAAGGCCCAATTTGCCGACGGAGCCGAGATCGACCAGATGACTGAGCGGGATCTGGACCGTGCTGGTCGACTTGGACGCGATCGTCTGCAGGGCGACTTTGGCCGTGTTGCCAAGCCCGGGCACATTGGCCATGGCCGTGGCGATCTGGCCGACGGTCGCCTTCGATGCCAGCACATCCGAATACGACACGCCGGTCAGGTTCAGCTGTGTGGCAAGACCGTCCACGAAGGAGAGCACGCTCACATCCGCGGAGATCAGCGCGTTGTAGTCCATGACGCTGAGCGAGATGTTGCTGCCGAGAAGCCCGCCGAGAAGCGCGTTGAGGATACCGCCATCGAGGCTGGCGAGCCTCGATCCGACCGAGAATGTCGCCTGTGGCGTCATGCTGGCGGTGGCTTGGGTGCCGATGACGGGAGTGGGGATCAGGGAACTCGCGAAATAGCGGGCGGGGATCTTCTTCAGGGTGACACGGACGGCATTGTAGGGGGTTATGCTGGCCTGGAAACGCTGGCCCACATTGGCCCCGGATGCCACATATCGCCCGGGCGTGACCGTCACGACGGTTTTGCCGACCGCCGGCTCGATCGTCTGTCCCGAGCTTTGAACGACAACCCCTGGCATGCCGTTGTCGGTCAGCGTGGTAACGACCGCTGTATTGACATTGGTCATGTTCGAGGCGGCGGTGATCGCCGCCAGATCCACCATTGCCTGCGCTTCGCGGCGCTCGGTGTAGATCGAGGCTTCGTCGATGGCCACTGCGGCCAGCGCCAGCGCCACCGGCGCGCTCAATGCCGCCATGACGGTGAAGTTCGCTTTCCTGTCACTCAGCATCAACCGGGCAAGCCGACCGATCCCATTGCACGCATGCAGCAGCATTCAAATGCCCCCGACCCTGATCGTTGACTGGCGCCTGATCGTGGTCCCGGGCATGGCTATGCCCGGGAAAAGGTTCCAGATCGGCAGGTTGCGGGCGTCGTATTGGATGGACACCACGAACTGGCTTCCATCGGCCGAGCTGTCGTTGGCCTGGTAGGTCAACTTGCTGACATCCACGAAGGGATATCCGCCGGCATTGTTGGTGACGAAGCTGGCTACGAGCGTTTGACGTTCGGTTTGGTTCAACCCGGCAATTGCCGTGCGGGCGGCATCCGCTGCGATCTGCTGGATCGAGTTGGCGGCGCCGAAGTATATACCGTACGCAACCATTCCGAGTAGAAGAAGAATGAAAATCGGTGAAAGCAAGGCAAACTCAACCGCAGAGGTACCGCGCTCTTCTTGAAATTTCCGCATTAGTTGACGGATTTTGGGCAATTTACTTGCTCCGTTACTCATAGCCGCCGCGCGTCTGAAGCTCGAACCGTATAGAAGGTATTCGTAATGTAACCTCAGGTTGCTTAAGAACGCATTAAGACATTCCGGCAAACTGGCATGGCTCCCGATTCGCGGTGAAAAGTAGCGTCGAGGTGAAGAAACCAAGTCAAGCTTTTGGTTTCGGCTGGTGTTTCAGCGGCCACACCATAGCTTTCGTCCGCCTTACTTTGGGTGACCCAGAGAGTCTGTTGAAATAAAAATTCTCCGCGTTAGTGTCTGGGCACGAGCCGCAGGACGGGAACCAGCGGCGCGCTCAAAGGGGTCAGATATCGGCTCCAGGGCGTCAACACTTAATAGGCGCGCCAACGGCAGCGCCGACAGGGAGAACTTCATGCTGAAAAACATGCTGAAGGCGACTGTGTTCGCCACGACGATGACGCTGGCCGCCGGGACGTTCTACGCGCAGGCCTTTGCCGAGACCGTCTATAACAGGGGCACCGCCGCTGAATCGGAGTCGGTCGATCCGCACAAGACCTCCACGGTTTACGAAGCCAATGTCCTGCGCGACCTGTTCCAGGGCTTGGTCATGCAGGACCAGAAGGCCAATCTCATTCCTGGTGCCGCCGAGAGCTGGACGGTTTCGGACGACGGAACCGTCTATACGTTCAAGCTGCGCAAGGACGGCATGTGGTCGGATGGCAGCCCGGTTACGGCGGACGATTTCGTCTATGCCTTCCACCGGCTGGAGGATCCGGCGACCGGCGCCGAATATGCCTCGATGCTGTATCCGGTAAAGGGTGCGGAGGACGTCAACACCAAGAAGGGCAAGCCTGAGGACATGGGCGTCAAGGCGATTGACGCAAATACCCTGGAGGTCACGCTGAAGGCGCCGACGCCCTACTTCCTGGAGATGCTGACCCACCAGGCGACCTATCCGGTGAGCAAGGCCTCCATCGAAAAGCTCGGCGCCGATTGGATCAAGCCCGGCAATCTCGTTTCGAACGGCGCCTATACGCTGGCCGAATGGGTTCCCAACGATCATATGAAGCTGGTCAAGAACCCGAAATTCTGGGATGCGGCGACCGTCAAGTTCGACGTCGTCAACTACATCCCGACCGAGGACCGCTCTTCGGCGATGAAGCGCTTCGAGGCAGGCGAACTGGACAGCTACGACGACCTTCCGACTGAACAGCTCGCCGATCTCAAGACCAAGTTTGGCGACCAGATCCACGTCGGACCGTATCTCGGCACCTATTATTATGCGATCAAGACCGACAAGGCGCCGTGGGATAATGTAGAGCTGCGCAATGCCATCTCGATGGCGATCGACCGCGACTTCCTCGCCGAAAAAGTCTGGCAGAACTCGATGCTGCCCGGCTATTCAATGGTGCCTCCCGGCATCGAAGGCTACACGCCGGCAATGGCCAAATATGCGGACATGCCGCAGATCGACCGCGAGGATGCGGCCAAGAAGATCCTCGAGAAACTCGGCTATACGCCCGAAAAGCCGCTGAAGATGGAAATCCGCTATAACACGTCGGAAAACCACAAGAACACTGCGGTGGCGATCCAGGAACAGCTGAAGCCGCTTGGCGTCGACGTCACGCTGCTCAACACCGACACCAAGACCCACTACTCCTTCCTCGAGCAGAAGGGCAACTATGATCTGGCACGTGCCGCCTGGATCGCCGACTACAAGGATCCGGAAACCTTCCTCGGCATCTCGCGCAAAGCCAGCGGCAACAATTATTCGGACTACAACAGCCCGGCCTATGAAGCGGCCATGGACAAGGCCGCCGCCGCCGGCGGCAACCCCGAACAGCGCATGAAGGAACTGGCCGACGCCGAACGCATCCTGGTCGACGACGTCGGCCAGATACCGCTCCTCTATTACAGCTACCACGATATCGTCTCCTCGAAGCTGCATGGCTTCGTCGACAACGTGATGGACGTGCATCCGTCGCGCTTCGTCAGCAAGGACTAACCCTGGCCAAGCCACCGCGCCCTCCAGGCGCGGTGGCGATGGTTTGCCATCGCATCGGCCCGGGTACCGGAATTCGATTTCGGCAATGCCGGTGCGAAGATTTGAAAGCTGGAGCGCGGCCGTCCAACTGGACGCGCGCGGCTCTGGATCAAGCGGGGCACCGATGCTGCGATACGTATTACGGCGGCTTCTGACCGCCATTCCAACGCTGTTCGTCATCGTGACAATGGCGTTTTTCCTGATGCGCGTCGCGCCGGGCGGTCCATTCAACCAGGAGCGGGGGCTCAGTCCCGAGATCAGGGCCAATCTCGAAGCCCAGTTCGGCCTCAACGACCCGCTCTGGCTACAATTCGTCCACTATCTCGGCAATCTGTTGCGCGGCAATTTCGGCCCGAGCTACAACATGCCGGATTTCACCGTCACCGAACTGTTCGCCAAGGGGCTGCCGATTTCGGTTCAGCTCGGCGCCTCGGCGCTCGTCCTGGCGCTGCTGCTCGGTTCCGTGCTCGGCACCATTGCGGCGCTCAATCAGAACAAGCTTGGCGACTATACGGTGATCGCGCTGGCGACGGCCGGCAGCACCATCCCAACCTTCGTCATCGCGCCGGTGATCCAACTCCTGTTCGGGCTGACCTGGAGGCTGCTGCCGATCGGTGGGTGGGGCGATGGCGCTTTCATCAACAAGGTCGGTCCGGTGCTGACGCTCGCCCTGCCGCAGATCGCCATCGTCGCCCGGCTGATGCGTGGCTCGATGATCGAATCCTTGCGGTCCCACCACATCCGCACGGCGCGCGCGCTGGGCCTGTCCGACTGGTCGGTGGTGGTCAAGCATGCTTTGCGCGGCGCCATCCTGCCGATCGTCTCCTTCACCGGTCCGGCGGCGGCGGCACTGCTGACCGGCTCGGTCATCGTCGAGACGATCTTCTCCATCCCAGGCGTCGGCCGCTATTTCGTCGATGCCGCGCTCAATCGTGACTACACGCTGGTGATGGGAACGGTGGTGGTGATCGCCATCTTTACCATTGTCTTCAACCTGTTCGTCGACGTCATGTACGCGGTCGTCGATCCGAGAGTGCGCTATGACTGACATCGCGGCCACAGTCGCCCCCACCGTCATCGGCCGTTCGCTCTGGGGGGATGCCTGGGCGCGGCTCAAGGCCAATCGCGCCGCCATGTTCAGCCTGTATTACCTTGCCCTGATCGGGGTCGTCAGCGTGTTCGGGCCATGGTTCGTGCCGCATCAATACACCACCATTTATGCCGACTATGTGCGCATGCCGCCAAGCCTGTCAGCTTATCCGAAGGCCGACATGATCGAGACGGCGCTCACCGAAGCGATCAAGCGCATGCGGGTCGACATCAAGGAATGGCGGCAGGAAGGCAACCAGGTCTTCGTCACCGTCAAGTCGACCAGGCCGATCGACGATCGCAACATCCGCTATCTTGACCGATCCGATGCCTTTGACGACACCAAGATCGAGAGCAAGTCGCCGGACGGTCTCGAAGTGACGATGAGCGCCTCGATCAAGCAGCAATATTTCCTGTTCGGCACCGACAACACCGGACGGGACCTGTTGTCGCGCACGCTGATGGCCGGGCGTATATCGCTGGCCATCGGCCTGCTCGCGGGCGTCGTGGCGGTGGTCATCGGCGTGGTCTACGGGGCCGCTGCCGGTTTTGCCGGAGGCAAGGTCGACGAGGTGATGATGCGCATCGTCGACGTGCTCTATTCCTTGCCCTTCATCTTCTTCGTCATCATGCTGGTGGTGTTCTTCGGCCGCAACTTCGTGCTGATGTTCCTGGCCGTCGGCGCCGTGCTGTGGCTCGACATGGCGCGCATCGTGCGCGGCCAGGCACTGTCGATCCGCCGCCAGGAATATGTCCAGGCGGCGGAAGCCATGGGCGTCGGCCAGCGCGGCATCCTGCTGCGCCACGTCATCCCCAACCTGCTCGGCCCGGTGGTCATCTACATGACGCTGCTGGTGCCGCAGGTGATCATCCTGGAAAGCTTCCTATCGTTTCTCGGCCTCGGCGTGCAGGAGCCGATGACCAGCTGGGGCGTTCTGATCTCGGTCGGCGCCAAGAACATCGGCACCGCCAACTGGCTGCTCCTGTTCCCCGCCTTCTTCCTCGTCTCGACGCTGTTTGCGCTGAACTTCGTCGGCGACGGCCTGCGCGACGCACTCGACCCGAGGGATCGCTAAGATGGGGATCGCTAAGATGCGGATCGATAAAGAGGGGGACCGCTGAGATGGCTGCTTCCGAAACGATCCTCAGCGTCAAGGATTTGCGTGTCCGCTTCCGCACGCTCGACGGCGCCGTCGAGGCGGTCAAGGGCATAAACATCCATGTCAAATCGGGCGAGACCGTTGCCGTGGTCGGCGAATCCGGCTCCGGCAAAAGCCAGACGATGATGGCGGCGATGAGCCTGCTGGCGTCGAATGGCGAAGCGACAGGCAGCGTCGACTATCGTGGCCGCAATCTTCTAACGCTCAGCAAATCCGAGCTCAACAAGGTCCGTGGCCGCAAGATCAGCATGATCTTCCAGGAGCCGATGACTTCGCTCGATCCGCTCTATTCGATCGGCAACCAGTTGATCGAACCGATCCGCCGGCATCGGGGTCTGAATGTCGCCGAGGCGCGTGAAGAGGCGCTCAAACTGCTGCGGCTGGTGCATATTCCCGATCCCGAGCGGCGGATGAAATCCTATCCGCACGAAATGTCGGGTGGCCAGCGCCAGCGTGTGATGATCGCGATGGCGCTCGCCAACGACCCTGACATATTGATCGCCGACGAGCCGACGACGGCGCTCGATGTGACCATACAGGCGCAGATCCTGATGCTTCTGGCCGAATTGCAGCGCAAGCTCGGCATGGCGATCGTCTTCATCACCCACGATCTTGGCATCGTCCGCCGCTTTGCCGATCGGGTCTATGTCATGCGCCAGGGCGAGGTTGTCGAGGAGGGGGAGGCGGAGGCCATCTTCGTCAACCCACAGCATGCCTACACGAAAATGCTGCTGGCGGCCGAGCCGACCGGCAGCAAGGCGCCGCCGCCCGCCAACGCCCCAGTGCTGCTCGAAGGCAGGAATGTCGAAGTGACGTTCAGGATCGGCGGCGGGTTTCTTGCTGGCGAACCGCTGATGCTGCGTGCAGTCGATCACATCTCGATCCGGCTGCAGCGCAACCAGACCATCGGCATCGTTGGTGAATCCGGCTCGGGCAAGTCGACGCTTGGCCGCGCCTTGCTGCGGCTGTTGCCGAGTGACGGGCTCATCCGTTTCGGCGATCGCGACATTTCCCAAGCCGACAGGCAGGCGATGCGGCCGCTGCGGCGCCAGATGCAGCTCGTCTTCCAGGACCCGTTCGGCTCGTTGTCGCCGCGCATGACTGTCGGCCAGGTCATCACCGAAGGACTTCTGGTGCATGAGCCTGACCTTTCGGGCAAGCAGCGTGATCAACGCGCGGTCGAGGCATTGCGCGAGGTCGGCCTCGACCCCAACGCCCGCAACCGCTACCCGCACGAATTCTCCGGCGGTCAGCGGCAGCGCATCGCCATTGCCCGCGCCATGATCCTGAAGCCCAGGCTGGTGGTGTTGGATGAGCCGACTTCGGCGCTCGATCGCTCTGTGCAGAAACAGATCGTCGAACTGCTGCGCAAGCTGCAGGCGGACCACGAATTGTCCTATCTCTTCATCAGCCACGATCTGTCGGTCGTGCGCGCCATGGCCGACTACATCATCGTCATGAAACAGGGCAAGATCGTCGAGGAAGGGCCGACCGAGGCGATCTTCAGCAATCCGCAGCACGCCTACACACAGACGCTGATGGCCGCCGCGATCGACGTGACGCGATTTCGCCTGAGCGCCTGAACCGGGCTCTGCACCGAGGCGTTGGCTGTCCGCTCAATTCGCGGTCCTCGGGCACTTGCGCGCTCGCACGGCGGCAATGGCATCCTGTTGCTGCTTAAGCCGGTCGATCCTGGCTGTTTCACGGTTGGCTACCGCGGTCTTCACGCGTGAGCCGCCGAGCAGCCAGCGTGGAACATTGGTGTTGGCGACCTTGCCGCGCGTGATTGCCGTTTGCGAGATGTCACGGGCGACGTCTCCCATCGCACTGTTGAGGTCGGTGCACGTCATTGAATCGTATTTCGCTGGATCGACGGTTCTGCCGAGCGATGAACAGCCAGCGACGAGAACCAGCGTCATCACAAGAATCAAGGGCGGGGCTGTGGTTGAATTCAAATTCATGTCGCACTCGGCCCGCCGTTTCACTCATTCCATCAGGTTAATCGACCCTAGAGCCGACGGGCCTTTTCGTCAAAATATGCGGCCGCGAAGGAACCTGCCACAGGGCTCGGCCATGCGGTCGACAGCAGGAACATCCCCAGTCTGAATTGCTATTTGCCGGGTGTGGAGTTCAATCGCTGGCAAACGGAGAGTGCCGGTTCCGGCGACGTCGAGGCGGCTTTCCTAAGCTGCTTCGGCCACCAACGTCGACGAGGGACCGCCGAGCACTGTCTGAGCGATCTCGGCGTCATTTTCATCGACATGCGCCGTCACCAGGACGACGCCCTCGGCCACGTCCTGATCATCCGCCTTCATGGCGCGCAGGGCGAATGTTCCAAACAGACCGCCGGCAACGCCGCCACAGACCGCGCCAGCCACCGCTGTTGGCAATACGCTCGCAGCAACAGGATTGATGCCAACTGCCGCAACGGCGCTCAGACATGCCAACCCGCCGGCAGCAGCGCCCAGTACCGATCCCAAAGCGGAAACCCAAACAGATCCTGCCCCGTCATTGTAAGGCCCGATGATCGCGATCTGTACGCGAGGAATTCCGGCCGCCACCAGGTTGCTAGCGACCCGCGTCGCATCGGCGTGGGAATCAAAAAGTCTGCTAATCGTCGGCATGGTCGCTTAACGCTTCGGGCTGTTCAGCAGCGTGTCGGTGAGGAATGACGCGGCAATCAGGTCGTCAACCTCGATTCGGCCCTCGCCGCCCTCCATGATGGCCGCGACCTTCTGGAAGGTCTTCATCTCGTCTTCGGTAATCTGGGCTTGCTGCATCCTGGCCTTGATCTCTGTTACTCGCGTGCTCAGGGCATCGGATCGTTTGGTCTCACGGTTCGACATGCTGCTGCTCTTGGTTTCATCGATCATTTTTGCCCGCCACCCCGAATTTGGGGCAAGCGCATGCGTTTCCAACCTGGACTTCGGTCGGGCAGGGGTCAGACCTAAGTCTGGCTAGGGGCAATTGTCTTGCCGACGGTGCTGCCAAAAGCATGATCAAAGGGCCTCTCGTGGCCCGATTCCTTCAAGAATCGGGCCGGAGATCTGTGGTCAGTACCCGTCGTTCTCGATCACCACGGGATGGTGCCGATGGTGGTGGCGATGGGTGGAGACGGAACCTGTCACGACAACGGTATCGCGGTGATGATGCCGGCGCCCATGGTCGTAGAACGCCACAGTACCATGGCGGCGGTGGTGTAAGCGCTGACCGTCTTCGTTGATGATCTTGACGCTGCCGTGATGTCGATGATGGGTTCTAACAACCACATCGGCTTCGGCTGCCGAAGCCACGACGGGCAGTCCAATGGAAAGCGCCAACGCGCACATGATCATTGTTTTCATTGCAATTTCTCCGTTTTCTTAATTAGCCCTTCATTGGATTAACTGCCCCTGATCGCTTTGGTTCCGGTGGTCCGGCATCGGCCCGAACGTTCACTGTCACCGCCGGATCTGGTCAACGACGGAACATTAGACGTGCCTGATGGTTTTATTTCTCGCAGCCGGGATCACGATTTGGTGTCTGCTGCGGATCAGTCGGCAAAGACTGGTCGGCCCGCGTTCTCCGCCAGAGGCGCGGGCTTCCCCCAGGCAACAGGAGAGAGATCATGAACAATATCATTTGGCTCGTTGGAGCTGTGGTCATCGTGATAGCGATCTTGAGCTTTTTTGGCCTCCGCTAGCCGGACGCGCGTACCAGTTGAGATGTTTTCCGGAATCTGTTCGCGAGCGCACGCACGAAGGCATCAGGCGGCCGGTTGAGACCGTCTGGTTGCTGTCCAGTGCAACAGGCATCGCTGTCGGCCGGCGGGGAGACGCGAGTAATCTCGCTTGAGGGGCAGGTGGAGCGCCGAAGTCGGGATGCGCTAACTCTTTGTTTTTTCTGGTCGGAGTGGCAGGATTTGAACCTGCGACCCCCTCGTCCCGAACGAGGTGCGCTACCAGGCTGCGCTACACTCCGTGACCAGACCGCGGGCTTATAGCCGCCACACTTCGTTCCTGCAAGCGGCATGGCAGCACTTCTGTCGCATTTCATCGGCTTTCGTCGAGCATAGCCCGAAAGGCTCGGATTCCCTCCTGGGATAAACGTGGCTTAAAGCCTTCTGTGCTAAGCCGCAGTCCTCGACAACTCGTAATTTCCGCCACTCGGAGTTTTCCAGTCTTGTCCTTCAGCATCGTTGGCGACGCCCGGCCCAACAGTTTCGAGTTCGAAACCGAAGCGCTGATCAAGCCATCCGGCTTTCGAGAATATGATGCGCGCTGGTGGTTTGGCCATCCCGGCTCCGCGCAACTGCCGGAGCTCAATCTGATTGGCGTCCAGGCGCTCGGAATGGGGCTTGGCACGCTGATCCGCCGTGTCGGTGCCGGTCCCGATATCGTCACCGGGCACGATTTCCGCTCCTATTCGCTTGGCATCAAGCTGGCGCTGGTGTCCGGTTTGATGGCTGCAGGCGCTCGGGTGAGGGACATCGGACTGGCGTTGTCGCCGATGGCCTATTTCGCCCAGTTCGCACTGGACGTGCCTTCGGTCGCTATGGTCACCGCCTCGCATAACGAGAATGGCTGGACCGGCGTCAAGATGGGTGCGGCGCGGCCGCTGACTTTCGGGCCGGAAGAGATGAGCGCGCTGAAGCAGATTGTAATGGCCGGCGATTTCGACCTTGTCGGCGGCGGGTCTTATGATTTCGTTCCCAATTTTCGCGCTACTTATCTCGACGATCTGACCGAGGACAAGCGCATCACCCGAAAGCTGAAAGTGGTCGCCGCCTGCGGCAACGGCACCGCCGGCGCCTTCGCGCCGCAGGCGCTGCAGCGCATCGGCTGCGAGGTCATCCCGCTCGATGTCGAACTCGACCACACCTTTCCGCGCTACAATCCCAATCCCGAGGATATGCAGATGCTGCATGCCATCAGGGACAAGGTGCTTGAGACTGGAGCCGATGTCGGCCTTGGCTTCGACGGTGACGGCGACCGCTGCGGCGTCGTCGACAATGAGGGCAATGAGATTTTTGCCGACAAGGTCGGTGTGATGCTGGCGCGCGATATCTCCAGCCAGCATCCGGGCTCGACCTTCGTCGTCGACGTCAAGTCGACCGGCCTGTTCAACACAGACAGCGTGCTGCGCGCCAACAGCGCCGTCACTGACTACTGGAAGACCGGCCACTCCTACATCAAGCGCCGCGTCGCCGAGCTTGGCGCCGTCGCCGGTTTCGAAAAGTCGGGCCATTTCTTCTTCAACCCGCCAGTCGGGCGGGGATATGACGATGGGCTGGTCACCGCCATCGCCATCTGCCAGATGCTGGATCGCAGCTCCGGCAGCTCGATGGCCGATCTCTACCGCGCGCTGCCGCTGACCTTTGGCACGCCGACCATGTCGCCGCACTGCGCGGACGATGTGAAGTATGGCGTTGTCGAGCGGGTGGTTGCCGACTTTCAGGCCATGAAGCGGGATGGAACGGTTTTTGCGGGCCAGAAGATCGCCGACCTCATCACCGTCAACGGCGTGCGCGTTGTCGCCGAGGACGGCACCTGGGGACTGGTGCGCGCCTCGTCGAACAAGCCGGAACTGGTCGTGGTCGTCGAAAGCCCGGTGTCGTCGCAGCGTCGACGGGAGATGTTCGAGGCTGTCGACACCGTGCTGCGCCGCAGCCCCGAGGTGGGCGCCTACAACCAGACATTCTGAGTATCCCTTAGGCCGCCGGCTGACAGCCGCACGTCTGCCTGATCGATCACACCCCAACGCGCGCGCTGTTGGAGCTCGCGGCGTCAAAAGTACCGTTGTGGGTCACCTGCGCTTCGCCCAGTAATTGCAGGACCCATCCCGGCGTCCGAGTGAACCTTGGTGGCCGCTGGGATACGCATCATGATCGGAGACGCGAACAGGTGCAAACTTCCCCTGTCGGTGATGAGACCCAAGGATCAGTCGCTTGACCTGTCCTGGTTGTGGCGCGCTCTTCTCGTCAACAGGCGGATGCCATCTTCATCCATGATGAGCTGAGTGCGATACCCGTCGAATTTGATCTCGTGAATCCAGTCGCCCCGCTTGGGCGGGTGTCGACAAGCTCCGGCTCAATAGGTGGGATGAACTTCAAACGCATGAACTGCCTCGCAAGACTGCGATTCAATATAGCGT
>NZ_RZRP01000990.1:0-2145 GCF_003997795.1 Mesorhizobium sp. M7A.F.Ca.US.005.03.2.1
GGCCTATAGTGACCATAATTTGGGCAACCCCGCCCTTCCGTTGAGCAATTCGACGAGTGGAACCAGCCGCTGGCGCAGCCGGTAGCCATCCCCGGCGTAGAGCCTCGCAAGAAGCTTGCCAGATTTCTTCACGCGCCAGGCGCTGGCGCTGCCCTGGTCGCCGACGATCTCCAGAACCGGATCGAGCAGGGCTTCGGCGCGCGGCGACACCAGAAGCAATGTCGCCACCGCGATCGCGCCGCCGGCAACCGCCGGGCGATCGAGCGTTGCGGCGATATCGGGCCCGATGCGGAAATCCTCGGCATGAACGAGGGCGCCATCCTGACGCACACGCCAGCGGTCATGGAAGTTGCCCTGCGTGGCGCGTTCGCCCATCGCCAGGCGGCCGAAGACGGCGGCTTCCAGCACCAGCGCCTCGGCGCCGACGGCAAGCTCGACGTCGAGCGTGCGGGCAAAGGCCGCCCGGTCGAAGACGATGGTTTCCTGCGGCAGCCAGGCGATGCGGCCGTTTTCGCCTACCGACAAATTGACCCGCACTTCGGCATGGTCGGATGCCGCCCGGTAGATCTTCTCGCAGGCCTGCGTGGTGATCGATGCCGAAGCGGCCGCGCCGACATCCACGTCCCAGGCGATACGGTCGCCGCCCGTCATTCCGCCGGCGGTGTTGATCAGCACCGCTTCGAGCGGATCGGCCGAGACGGCCGGCATTCTTATCTTGGCGGCGCCGTCCTGATAGAGGCGCCGCAAGCGCGTGCGGCCCTCGCCAAGCGCACAGGAAAGCCGCGCCACGCCCGCAACGCGCTGCGTCGAAATCCCGCCATGTTCGCCCATATCCATGCCTGCACGTTAAGCACTCCGGCGGCTTTGTCGATATGGAGTTCGATATAGCTTGTTGCTTGACAACGTTTCGGTTTCTATAGAGGGAACCACCTTGGTACGGTCATGCTGCGCTTGGCGGGGGTATTAAACGACGACGGCGGCTTGATACCAGGAGAAAAAGGGGCGCTGCTCAGTCGGCGTCGGGAAACGCGAGATAGTGGGGAAGGAACCGAATGGCCGACCAGCTGGCAACGGATATCATCGCGAAGATCAAGGCTCATGCCGAGCCGGGCGGCGAAGAAATCACCACCACCACCGAATTGACCTCGCTTGGCATCCATTCGCTCGAGCTGACGGAGATTATCTTCGATCTTGAGGAAGAGTATGGCATCGAGATCGAGATGAACACGGTCGACGCCTGGAGCAATCTGAAGAACGTCGGCGACATGGTCGAAGCTGTGCGCGCGCTGATCGCGAAAAAAGCCTGAACTGAATGCGGCAGCGCGTTGTCATCACCGGCATGGGCGGCATTTGCGGGCTCGGCACCAGCGCGCCCGCGATCTGGAACGAGATGCGCGCCGGCCGCTCGGCCATCGGCCAGATCACAAGTCCCCAACTGCATGATCTGAAGGTCAAGGTCGGCTGCGAAATCAAGACGCTTCCCGATCACGGCATCGACCGCAAGCAGACCGTGTCGATGGACCGCTTCAGCCTGCTGGCGACGATCGCAGCCAGGGAAGCCATGCAGCACGCCGGCCTGGTCTCGAATGAAGCCACCACCTATCGGATGGGCACCGTCGTCGGCGTCGGCGTCTGCGGCTGGGAGGCGATCGAGGAGAGCTATCGCGCCATCCTGGTCGAGGGCAAGAACCGCGCCGGCATCTTCACCGTGCCAAAGGTCATGCCAAGCGCGGCCTCTGGCCACGTCAGCATGAATCTGGGCCTGCGCGGCCCGGTCTTCGGCGTCACCTCGGCCTGTTCGTCGTCCAACCACGCCATCGCCTCGGCCGTCGACCAGATCAGACTTGGCCGCGCCGACGTGATGGTCGCCGGCGGCACCGATGCGCCGCTGGTCTGGGGCATCCTGAAGGGCTGGGAAGCATTGCGCGTGCTGGCGCCCGACACCTGCCGGCCATTTTCGGCCGACCGCCAGGGACTGTCGCTCGGCGAGGGCGCCGGCATGGCGGTCCTGGAGACGTACGAGCACGCCATGGCGCGCGGCGCCACCATCCTTGCCGAGGTCGCCGGCGCCGGCCTCTCCGCCGACGCCTCCGACATTGTCGCGCCGACCGTCGAAGGGCCGACGGCGGCCATGCGCGCCTGCCT
>NZ_RZRP01000991.1:0-2135 GCF_003997795.1 Mesorhizobium sp. M7A.F.Ca.US.005.03.2.1
ACCGCCCTATATGCATGCGGGGCAGTTTTCGTCGCTCGACGAGGTCGTGGCGCATTATGCGAAGGCCGCGCCCAGCGTCGAAGGGGTATCAGAGGTTCACCCGTTGGAGCTTTCAGACCGAGAACGCGCTGCTCTGGTGGCGTTCTTGAAGACGCTTTCGGAGTGATCTACCGGTCCTTCACGGTCTCCATCGCTACAAAGGTCGAGGTCTGGGCGACATGGGGCAGGGCCGAGATGCGCTCGCCGAGGACGCGGCGGTAGGCGGCGATGTCCCTGGTGCGGACTTTCAGCAGATAATCGAAGCTCGACGCCATCATGTGGCACTGTTCGATCTCCGGCACAGCCTGTACGGACCGGTTGAAGGCGTCGAGCGCGGCGGATCTGGTGTCGGACAATTTCACCTGGACGAATGCGACATGGCCTTCGCCCATGCGCTCGCGGTCGACGATCGCCTGGTAGCCTCTGATATAGCCGTCCTTCTCAAGCCGCTTCACCCGCGCCTGCACCGGCGTCTTCGACAGGCCGACCTTTGCGGCCAGTTCTGACATGGAAAGCCGGCCGTCGCTTGCAAGTGCGGCCAGGATATTCCGATCTATGCGGTCCAATTGGTCTTCTGTCATCGAAATCGCAGTCCAAATGTCAATTATATGCCGCTAGGATAGATCGAATGACCTCCAATGTCGATTTCTTTGGACCGGCCGAAATTTTGCACTTGTGCTAGCTTGCGCCATTCGGTCCGGTGACCGCCGGCCCGATCCCCTTTGCTCGATCCACGGGACCGCCATGCCAGCGCTCGATGCCATCCGCCAGCAGATCCGCGCCAACTACCTGCCCGACGAAGACGAGGCCGTGAAGCGGCTTGCCGAGGCGACGGGGCTCTCCGGGAAAGACCGCAAGGCGATCTCGGCTCGCGCCGCCGATCTGGTGCGCGCGGTGCGCGGTTCGTCGGATCCAAGGCTGATGGAAGTCTTCCTCTCCGCTTACGGTCTCTCCACCAAGGAAGGCGTGGCGCTGATGTGCCTGGCCGAGGCGCTGCTGCGCGTGCCCGATACCGAGACGATGGACGACCTCATCGCCGACAAGATCGCGCCGCACGACTGGTCGGCGCATTCGGGCGGTTCGAGCTCCATCTTCGTCAACGCCTCGACCTGGGCGCTGATGCTGACCGGCCGCGTCCTCGACGAAGGCGAGGGCGGCATCGAGGGCACGCTGCGTTCTATGGTGCGGCGGCTGGGCGAGCCGGTCATCCGCAAGGCGGTGGCCGCCGCCATGCGCGAGATGGGCGAGCAGTTCGTGCTCGGCCGCACCATCACTGAAGCCGTCAAGCGCGGCCGGCCTATGACCCAGAAGGGTTATCTCTATTCCTTCGACATGCTGGGCGAGGCGGCCCGCACCGAGGCCGACGCCTTGCGCTATCACAAGGCCTATGCCGACGCGATTTCGTCGCTCGATTCCGGCTCCAACGGTCCTGATATCAGGCAGAACCACGGCATCTCGGTCAAGCTTTCGGCACTGCATCCGCGCTACGAGGTGGCGCAGAAGGAAGAGATGCTGCCTGTGATGGCCGAGCGGCTTTTGTCGCTGGCGCTGGCCGCGCGCCACTCGCGCATGGGTCTCAACATCGATGCCGAGGAGGCCGACCGCCTCGATCTATCGCTCGACGTCATCGAGCGGGTGCTGGCCGAGCCGGAACTTGCCGGCTGGAACGGGTTTGGCGTGGTGGTGCAGGCGTATGGGCCACGCGCGGCCTTCGCCATCGACTGGCTCTATGCGCTGGCCAAGAAATACGACCGCAACATCATGGTTCGGCTGGTCAAGGGCGCCTATTGGGACACCGAGATCAAGCGGGGTCAGACGTTGGGACTCACCGGTTATCCCGTCTTCACCCGCAAGGCCAACACCGACGTCTCCTACATGGCTTGCGCGAAGAAGCTGCTTGGCATGACCGACCGCATCTATCCGCAGTTCGCCACCCACAACGCCCATACCGTCGCCGCCATCCTGTCGATGGCTGATAATAACCGCGATTCCTTCGAGTTCCAGCGCCTGCACGGCATGGGCGAGGCGCTGCACGAGACGGTGCGACGGTCCGAAGGCACGCGCTGCCGGATCTATGCGCCGGTCGGTGCGCATTC
>NZ_RZRP01000992.1:0-2127 GCF_003997795.1 Mesorhizobium sp. M7A.F.Ca.US.005.03.2.1
TGTCCGATCTCGCCGTGGCGCCGCTGCCGAAGTCGTTTCTCGGCAACGACATGGTCGAACTCTGCCCGAAGGACGGCATGCCCGACATCGGCACCTACAATCTGGCGATGGTGGTGGCGCCGGACGCCAGCGCGCCGGTCAAGGCCGTCGCCGACCACATCCGCGCGACCTTCGAAGTGTTCCGGGAAACCGGCAAGTTCTGACCGGCTGGTAAGGACGACAATATAGAGCTACTCCGCCGCTTCGGCGGGGCGCTGTTCAGGCCTTACTCTCGTGTCTTGCACGATCCGGCTCTCCCCGAGAAATTCGACGATGCGCTCGCGGGCGCGCCGGGCCTCCGGCATGTCGATCAGCGGCCAGACGTGGAACATGCCTTCCTCATAGACAAGATCGATTTCAACGCCGGCGGCGCGGGCTTTTTCCGCGAAGATCAGATTGTCGGGCGTCAAAAGATCGCGCGAGCCTGTCAAAAGCAGTGTTCTTGGCAGCACTGACAGATCTCCATAGACCGGGCTGATATGCCAGTCGCTGGGATCGATGCCGGCACTGTACAGACGAATCGCCTCTCGTCCGCCAGCTATGCCCAGCCAAGGGTCGTTGCGTTCCGCCTCGAACACTGCGGGATTGGTGAGCGACACGTCGAGACCCGGCGAAATGAGCACATGTCGTGACGGCAGGGACAGTCCTTCTTCGGCGGCCATCATGGTCAGCACCACAGCCATGTTGCCGCCGGCGGAATCGCCCATGAAGACGATGTCCTCGGCCTCCGTCTCGGCGAGCATCTGCCGGTAAACATCGCCAACCATTCCGAACATGGCGTGGAAATCATGTTCGGGAGCGATTGGATAGATCGGCACCGTGATTGCGTAGCCCAACCGATCCGCCATGTCGGCAATCAGGTGCCAATGATAGGGCGTGATTTCAAAGACATAGGCGCCGCCGTGCAAGTAGAGAATCCGCTTCTGTTCGCCGGACTTGGGTGGGATTTCGTATACGGGGAAGCCATCGACCGTATGCATCTCGATGTCGAGACGCTGGTGTAGCGAGGCGGGCGGCCGGTGGTTCTCGGTCTTGCGCGCGGCCGCGATCCAGCGCTGCAGATTTTCCGGACTGGCAAATGCCTGCTTACGGCTGTGCCGCAAGACAAAAGACACGACATGGCTTTTCAAACTTGGCATGCGAATACACGAACTTCGGCCAAAGCCGACTAAGAGAACCCCCTAGATCGAAAGATTGTGCCGTGGCTGAAAATGTCAAGATTTGCGCCCGCGTCTACACGGCGGTTTGATCCGCGCCGCAGTGGTCAGCGACGCGGTAAAAGTGCGGCTCGCAGCCGGTTGCTGGTGGTCGCCGGGGACATGCGAGGTTCCCGGCGCATGCCGAGCAATTTGCATTTGTCGGCGAAGGTCATCAGCGCGCGGCGCTCCAGATAGCGTTGCTGAGGGATGCCCTTTCACTGGATCGCGGCGACACCGGCCAGCCGATGTCCTTCTGGATTTCGGGCGGCAGGCTGTTCAGCAGGCGCCGCGCCTTGCTGCGGTCATGGGCTTGTCTGATGGCGGTGCCATAGCGGCTCAGGCTTTCGAGCATTGACATCGTTGTCTCCCCTGGAGCGTTGCAGCGGCTGAAAGATATTTCCTGCCTGCCGTTCGATGCCGGTTGAATGCGCCTGCCATGTATCTGGCGAATTTCACGAAAACAGCGTTTTGGTTTCCGGATCAGACGATCCGGAAACATTTGCATGCAAATGAGTTTCGAAAGGTGTTGGCGGGGGCGGGCCGCTTATTCCCGTCCACGCCTCCGCCCCTCGTGGCCTTCGCGCGAACGCCGGCGCGGAGCGGCGTCGCCGGCAACGCCATCCTCGCTGACCGTCTTGCGCGGCGGCAGTTTCACCGCTGCCGACAGTTTCGGGAACGGATCGACCTTGTTGGGCAGCGCCATGGCGTAGACGAAATGCTCCTGGAATTTCGGTTCCAGCGCCGTCTCGATCTTCTCGATCTTGCTGACCGTGTCCTCGATCTCGCGGCGGTAGCCGCGATTGAGCAGCGCCATGCGCGCGCCGGCACCGGCGGCGTTGCCGACCGCCGAGACCTTGTCGAGGTCGCAATCCGGGATCAGGCCCAGCAC
>NZ_RZRP01000993.1:0-2126 GCF_003997795.1 Mesorhizobium sp. M7A.F.Ca.US.005.03.2.1
GGGCCGAAGATATCCGCATCGACACGATGCGCGCCTCGGGTTCGGGCGGCCAGCACGTCAACACCACCGATTCGGCGGTCCGCATCACCCATCTGCCGACCGGCATCATGGTCGTGCAGGCTGAGAAATCGCAGCACCAGAACCGCGCCAAGGCGATGCAGATCCTGCGCGCCCGCCTCTATGATCTCGAACGCGGCAAGGCTGACGAGGAGCGCTCCGAATCGCGCAAGTCACAGGTCGGCTCCGGTGACCGCTCGGAACGCATCCGCACCTATAATTTCCCGCAAGGGCGCGTCACCGACCATCGCATCAATTTGACGCTCTACAAGCTCGACCGGGTGATGATGGGCGAACTCGACGAGATCATCAACGCGCTGATCGCCGATCATCAGTCCAAGCTGCTCGCCGACATCGGCATCGATGACTGACCTGCCCAACGCGCTCGGGCCGCTGCTGCGGGAAGCGCGGGCTCGGCTCGGCAGCACCGTCGACGACCCGGCGCTCGATGCGAGGCTGATCGTCGAGCATTTTTCGGGCACGACGCGCACGCAAGCCATTGCGGACCCCGAACGCAGGGTCGGCGCCGGCGCTGTTGCCGAAATCGATGCCGCGTTGAGACGCCGCGCCGGCGGCGAACCTGTGCATCGCATCCTCGGCTATCGTGAATTCTACGGTTTGCGCCTGGCGCTGTCGCCGGAAACGCTGGAACCGCGGCCGGATACCGAAACGCTGGTCGAGGCGATATTGCCCTTCGTCAAGGCGGTTGCGACGCAGGAAGGCGAGTGTCGCATCCTCGATCTTGGCACCGGCACCGGCGCCATTGCGCTGGCGCTGCTCAGCGTCGTGCCGACGGCTAATGCCACCGGCGTCGATCTGTCCGCGGGTGCGCTGGCGACGGCGGCCCGCAATGCCGGGCAACTTGGCCTTGCGGGCCGGTTCACGGCGCTGCAGTCGGACTGGTTCGAAAAAGTTTCCGGCCGGTACCATGTAATTGTCGCAAACCCTCCCTATATATGTTCCGAAGACATTGGAAATCTGCAGGACGAAGTCCGCAATTTCGACCCGCGCCTAGCCCTGGATGGCGGCGCGGACGGTCTGAACCCCTACAGAACCATCGCTGCGGAAGCGGCAAGGTTTTTGGAAATTGAAGGCAGAATTGCGGTCGAGATCGGCCATACGCAACGCAACGAGGTCTGCGAGATATTCACTGCAGCCGGCTACGTGCCGGGCAGTGTTTTCCGTGACCTCGGTGGAAACGACAGGGTTATTGTCTTTGAAAGGATAAAGCCTTGACGCAGTGCAAAAAAGCGCTTGGCAATGCCGGGGAATGCGGCTAGGGTCGCCTTAACCGGATGAGACGAAGCAGGCAGTGCTCTTAGCGATTCGGTTTTCCTTGGAAATAGCTGCCTTCTTGCGCAAACGATGCCCAAGCTTCGTGCGGGAATCGTCCGGCAAGTGATGTAACCGGAACAGGATGACACGTGGCGCCAACGCAATCGATGCGGGCGAACGCCGGTGAAGAGACGAAACGGCTGGCTGCATGAGCGCCTCCGTTCGTGAAGAGTTTTTCGAAAATTTCAAAATGAAGAGAGTTTGATGAGGCCACAACAGCAGAACAGGCGCATGCGCGGTCGCAACAACAATGGCGGCGGCGGTGGTAACAATAACAACAATAACAACAACAACCGCAAGGGGCCTAATCCCCTGACGCGCAACTACGAGAGCAATGGCCCGGACGTGAAGATCCGCGGTTCGGCTCAGCAGATCGCCGAAAAATACGCCACCCTTGCCCGTGATTCACACAGCTCCGGCGACCGGGTCATGGCGGAGAACTATCTCCAGCACGCCGAGCATTACAATCGCATCATCGCGGCCGCACAGGCGCAGATGCCGATCCAGAACACGCAGCAGAATCGCGATGATTTCGACGATGATGGCGATGAGGACCGCGACGATTTCGACAATAGCGGCAACAACAGCAACGCTGCTTCCGACGTCCAGATCCCGGTGGTCAACCATGGCGCCGGCCCGCAGCCGGTTATCGAAGGTACGCCGGCCGAGGTCGCGCTGAACCGGGAAGGTGGCCGCGAGGCCCGCGATAACAATGGCGGGCGCAACAATGGCGG
>NZ_RZRP01000994.1:0-2125 GCF_003997795.1 Mesorhizobium sp. M7A.F.Ca.US.005.03.2.1
AAGCCGCACCAACCGAGGCGGCCCCGTGGCAGCCCGTTTGTTTTTTGCGCCCTGCGGCATCCCGCATGCGCCGACCAGATCAGAAGAGAGGCATCATGGCCAATACATCCTCGGCCAAAAAGGCAACGCGCAAGATCGTCCGCCGCGCAGCGATCAACAAGAACCGTCGCTCGCGCGTCCGCACCTATATCCGCCAGGTCGAAGAGGCGCTTGCCTCCGGTGACAAGGCTGCCGCACAGGCTGCCTTCAAGATCGCGGAACCGGAATTGATGCGCGCCGCAACCAAGGGCGTGATTCACAAGAACACGGCGTCCCGCAAGGTGTCGCGACTGGCTCAGCGGGTCAAGGTACTGTCGGCCTGACATTACTTGCCTAGACTGACGTTCTTCGAACCCGGCCGTTTGTGCCGGGTTTTTTCGTTTGCCGGCAAGCACTTAAAAAGAATGTCCGGAAACGGCGTCTTATGCGGATTTCACAATAGGGAATAGTTTGCCGGCATATGCATGCCTGCTGTTGATCGGCACACTTGAAAATCGCCGGCCTAATGATTCTTGGCTGTCAGAAATAGCTTATATTTTTCAAACGCTTACAGATGGTGATCCACAGCTTGTCCACACCGGACTGGCCCGATCGGGGAGAAGTCGCTGTCAAGCGAATTATTTCAGAATATTTCTGTCAGCGCCCGGTTTTTCATATTCGCCGGAAAAGGGTTTGAATCACAATGGCTTTGTTAAAATGTGCCGTCGCGGCATGCCACTCGAACCCGCCTCCACTAACCAGATTCCTTAAAAATCCGTTAGACGTGGCCTTGCCCTATCCACAGCGATTTCGGTAGTGTCGATCTATCGAAAGGGACGGGCTCTGGCTCTTAACCCAAGCCTGAATCGGCCAGCTTAAATTGGCGGGATTTGCAACGCGGATCAAGTCCGCGGACGGCTTTGGTTTGTCTTTTTCGATACGGTAGGGGACTGGCGTAACTAGACATGGCAGGTAGACGGCGCGCCGGCGCTCTTTTCGCCGGACGGTGTTGTATTGCCCTGACATACCCAACGCGGACTGGCTTCCATGGGCCGGCACCGGTTCCCACGGATAATGGGCGACGTTCACCTGCCGGCGGCGGCAGCGGACATCGTAGCAAAGACTTAGGTCGCCGGAACCGGATGCAGGAGGCGCATCCCCGGCGGAAAACAGGTACGGAAGGACAAGGAAAAGATCATGCAGAGCGGCATCGAAAGGGAACTTACGGGCGACCTCCCATTTCCTGGAACTTTGATCGGAGCAAACGACATGGCGGTGTCCAGCGACGCGGAACAGAAATTCGACCGGGTCAAGACCCAGTTGAAGGCGCGCCTGGGAACCGAAGTCTATTCGAGCTGGTTTGGCCGCATGAAAGTCGCCGAGGCTTCCAAGGGCATTGTCCGCATCTCGGTGCCTACCGCCTTCCTGCGCTCATGGATCAACGGCCACTATCTCGACCTCATCTCCGAACTGTGGAAGCAGGAGGATCCCGATCTTCTCAAGATCGACATCGTCGTGCGCACGGCAACCCGTCAGGGACGCGCCCAGGCCGAGCCAGAGGTAACGCCGGCACGCAGCAAGGTGACACGGCAGACGCAGACGGCGCTTGCCGCAGGCACAGTCAGCCCCAGCCGGGTGGAGCGCGCATCGACTCCGCGTCCGGGCACACCCGTCGAGAGCGAATTCCGCCACAACGTTCTGGGGTCACCGCTCGATCCACGCTACACGTTCGGCTCTTTCATCGAGGGGCCGTCGAACCGGGTGGCCTTCGCCGCCGCCAAGGCAGTGGCGGAATCGCAATCGAGCGCGGTGCGCTTCAATCCGCTCTTCCTTCACGCAACCGTCGGGCTCGGCAAGACCCATTTGCTGCAGGCCATCGCCGCGGAATCGCTGAAGCAGAACCCCAAGTCGCGCGTCGTCTATCTCACGGCCGAGTATTTCATGTGGCGCTTTGCCACCGCCATCCGCGACAACAACGCTCTGACGCTCAAGGAGCAGCTGCGCGACATCGACCTGCTCATCATCGACGACATGCAGTTCCTGCAGGGCAAGTCGATCCAGCACGAATTCTGCCACCTGATCAACATGCTGCTCGACAGCGCCAAGA
>NZ_RZRP01000995.1:0-2124 GCF_003997795.1 Mesorhizobium sp. M7A.F.Ca.US.005.03.2.1
CGCCAGTTCCACCCAGTCGTAAGTGCGCGGATCCTTCTGTCCCTTCACCGACATCGAGACGCGCAGCGTTCCGCCTTTCTTCGGCTCTTCGGCCAAGGCCCGATCCGGCACGGCAAGGCCGATCATGCCATAGGCAAGAGCCGTCGATGCGCCGAAGGCGCTTGCCAGCGCCAGGAACTCGCGCCGGTCGACACGACCCGCGCGTGCTTCGACCGCCATTGCCTCGATAGCGCTCGGCACGCGATCGCCACTGCTTCTGAAGAATGCCATTTTTTCCTCCCGTCTGGTTCCCTTTGATCTTGGTTCTTCGCCTCAACTGACGCTGTCCGGCAGCCTCTCCTCGCGCCGCGCGATGAAATCCATCAGGCCATCGGCGATGCCTTCGTCGAGCTTCGGCTCCTCGTAATCCGCCAGCATGTTGCGCGCCTTCTCGCGGCCGCGCGTGTCGTGGTCCTTCGCCCCTTCTGCCTTCCACTGTTCGAACGAATTGAAGTCCATGATCGAGGGCATGAAGAAGGCGGATTCGAAATGTTCCAGCGTGTGCTGGGTACCGAGGAAATGGCCCTGCGGTCCCACCTCGCGGATTGCCGCCATGGCTTCCTTGAAATCGTCGAACGGCAGGCCGCCGGCATATTTGTACCAGCCGACGAGCTGTTCGCAGTCGGTGGCGAATTTCGAATAGCCGCAGGTCAGGCCGGCCTCGAGCCATCCGGCGGAGTGCCAGATGTAGTTGGCGCCGGCGAGGATGGCGGCATGCATCAGCATGTTCGCCTCGTAACCAGCCTGGGCGTCGTTGAGCTTCGACCCGACATGGAAGCCGGAGGTGCGCCACGGCAGCCGGTATTTCCGCGCCAGCGCTCCCATCAGATACATCATCTGCGCCGCCTCGGGCGTGCCGCCCATCGGAGCACCGGTCTTCATGTCCACCGTGACCATGAACTGTCCGTAGATCTGCGGCGAGCCTGGGCGCAGCAGTTGCGTGAAGGCGACGCCCGCCAGCGCTTCCGCATTGACCTGTGCCACAGCGCCCACGGCGGACGCCGAAGTCGAGGCGCCGCACAGTGCAAAGGGTGCGAGGATCAGCGGCTGGTTGCTTCGCGCATAGACCTTCATCGCGTCCAGCATGGTGGCGTCCCACACCAGCGGCGAATTGCAGTTGGTGATCGACACCAGGACCGGATTGTCGCGGACGTAATCCTCTCCGAACACGATGCCTGCCATCGCCATCGTGTCTTCCGCCCGCTCCTTGGACGTGACGATGCCCATGAACGGCTTGTCGGAATGCTTAAGCGCGGAATGGATGATGTGGAGGTGACGCTTCGGTACCGCGATTTCCATCGGCTCGCAAATGACCGAACTCGATGAATGCAGCGCCGGCGCCATGTAGGCGAGTTTGTGGAAATTGTTGAGGTCGGCGAGCGTGCCGTAACGCCTGTTGTTATCGAGATCGCGAACATAGGGCGCGCCATACATCGGCACGAAGATGGTATTGTTGCCGCCCACCCGCACCGTGCGCTGCGGATTCCTCGCATTGAGCGTGAACTCCGACGGGACCTTCGACACCAGTTCCATCAGCAGGGCCCGGTCGATCCGCACACGGGTTTCCGAGACATCCGCGCCCGCCGCCTTCCACAGTGCGATAGCCTCGTCGTCGCGGAACTCGCATCCCACCTCTTCGAGGATCAAGAGCGACTCCTCGTGGATCAGCTCGACCGCCTCATCCGGGACCATCTGGTAGACGGGGATCTGGCGGACCAGCGTCGGGAACGACGTTACGGGAGCTCCGCGCAGGGCCTTGCGCCCCAGGCGGCCGCCACTGCGGCGGTTGGCATGTTCGGTCACTTCGGGGGCCGGTGCGTTCATGGCAACTCCATTCCACTCATGAAGGAGCCTAGCGCGACAAAATGGTGATGTGACGCTGGAAAATCCTGATCTCTTGTATAAGCTCAGCTTATGCGAAGCTTGCGCCACCTTCTGCCTTCGGCCGGCAGCCTGATCGTCTTCGAGGCGGCCGGGCGGCTGTCGAGCTTCACCGCCGCCGGGCGCGAGCTGGGCATGACGCAGGCCGCCGTCTCCTATGCCGTGCGCGGACTGGAAGAACAGCTCGGCGCCAAGCTGTTCCAG
>NZ_RZRP01000996.1:0-2124 GCF_003997795.1 Mesorhizobium sp. M7A.F.Ca.US.005.03.2.1
GATCTTGATGATGCGCAAATAGTAATAGGCGCCCACTACCGAGGCCAGCACGCCGATGATCGCCAGCGCGTAGAGATTGGCGTTGATGGCGGCGAGGAAGACGTACCATTTCCCCCAGAAGCCGGCGAGCGGTGGAATGCCGGCGAGTGAGAACATCAGGATGGTCAGGATCGTCGCCATGACCGGATTGGTCGACGACAGGCCGGCCAGGTCGCTGATCTGCTCGACATTGCCTTCCTTGCGCCGCATGGCGAGGATGAAGGCGAAGGTGCCGAGCGTCATCACCAGATAGATCAGCATGTAGATGGCAACGCCGCGCACGCCGGCCTGGCTGTTGGCGGCAAGGCCGACCAGCGCGTAACCCATATGGCCAATCGAGGAATAGGCCATCAGGCGCTTGATGTTGGTCTGCCCGATTGCGGCGAAGGAGCCGAGTGCCATCGAGGCGATCGAGATGAAGACGATGATCTGCTGCCAGTCGGCGGCGATTGGCTTGAACGCGCCCATGGTGACGCGCACGATCAGTGCCATCGCCGCCATTTTCGGCGCCGCCGCCAGGAAGGCCGTCACCGGAGTCGGCGCGCCCTCATAGACGTCAGGCGTCCACATGTGGAACGGCACCGCGGAAATCTTGAAGGCAAGGCCGGCCAGCACGAAGACGAGGCCGAAAACGAGGCCAAGCTGGCGCTCGCCGCTGCCGAGTGCCGTGGCGATTTCCTGGAAGCCGGTGTTGCCGGTGTAGCCGTAGACCAGGCTGATGCCATAGAGCAGCATGCCCGACGACAGCGCACCGAGAACGAAATATTTGAGGCCCGCTTCGGTCGAGCGCAGATTGTCGCGGTTGATCGCGCACAGCACATAGATCGCCAGCGACTGCAGCTCGAGGCCGAGATAGAGGCCGATCATGCTGTTGGCCGAGATCATCAGCATCATGCCGAGCGTGCACAGCAGGATCAGCACCGGATATTCGAACTTGTCGAAACGCTCCGCCTTGGCGAAGCGCATCGACATCACCAGCGTCACCGCCGAGCCAACCAGTGCCAGCACCTTCATGAAGCGGCCGAAGGAATCCTGGATGAAGGCATTGCCATAAGCGCTGCCCTGCCCGGTTCGGAAGATCAGCCAGGCGCCCACGATCGCCAGCACGGCAACCGCAAGGCCGGTTACCGTGTTGGCCGTGTTGGCGCGCGAATAGGCTCCGACCATCAGCAGCGCCAGCGCGCCGACGGCAAGGATCAGCTCTGGCGTCGAGAGCGACAGGCTGGAGAGAAGGTCCGGCGTCATGGTTCGCAAAACCTCTGGTCAGTTCGCCGCCGCGGTCTGCGCGGCGCCGATGGATGCAGTGACATTGGTGACGAGCGACTTGACCGATTGGGCCGTCGCGTCGAAGACCGGGGCGGGATAGACGCCGAAGAAGATGACCAGCACGACCAGCGGGTAGATGATCACCTTCTCGCGCGGCGACAGGTCGAGCAGTCCCTTAAGGCTCTCCTTGGTCAGTGCGCCGAAGATCACCCGGCGGTAGAGCCAGAGCGCGTAGGCGGCCGACAGGATGACGCCGGTGGCGGCGAAGAACGCCACCCATGTGTTGACCCGGAACACGCCGAGCATGGTCAGGAACTCGCCGACGAAGCCGCTGGTACCGGGCAGGCCGACATTGGCCATGGTGAAGATCAGGAACACCGTGGCGTATTTCGGCATGTTGTTGACCAGCCCGCCATAGGCCGCGATCTCACGTGTGTGCATGCGGTCGTAGATGACGCCGACGCACAGGAACAGCGCGCCGGAGACGAGGCCGTGGCTGAGCATCTGGAAGATCGCGCCCTGCACGCCTTCCTGGTTCATGGCAAAGATGCCCATGGTGACGAAGCCCATATGGGCAACCGACGAATAGGCGATCAGCTTCTTCATGTCCTCCTGCATCAGCGCCACCAGCGAGGTGTAGATGATGGCGACGACGGACAGCGCGAAGACCAGCGGCGCGAACATTTCCGACGCCAGCGGGAACATCGGCAAGGAGAAACGCAGGAAGCCGTACCCGCCCATCTTCAACAGGATGCCGGCCAGGATGACGGAGCCCGCCGTCGGCGCCTCGACGTGCGCATCGGGCAGCCAGGTGTGCAC
>NZ_RZRP01000997.1:0-2123 GCF_003997795.1 Mesorhizobium sp. M7A.F.Ca.US.005.03.2.1
CTTCCAGCCATTGCGCGATCTTCAGGCCGTTGGCGGAATGGCGCTCCATGCGCAGCGCCAGCGTTTTCAGCCCGCGCAGTGCCAGAAAACTGTCGAACGGGCCCGAAATGGCGCCGATGGCGTTCTGCAGGAATTTCAGCTGGGCGGCCAGATCCTTGTTGTCGCCGACGACGGCCACGCCGCCGACCATATCGGAATGGCCGTTGAGATATTTGGTCGTCGAATGCACGACGATATCGATGCCAAGCTCCAGCGGCCGCTGGATATAGGGGCTGCAGAAGGTGTTGTCGGCGACCGTGAGAATCCCCTTGCGCCTGGCAAGTGCGGCGACGCCTTCGAGGTCGACGATGCGCAGCAGCGGGTTGGTGGGGGTTTCGACCCACAGCATTTTCGTCTCGGGCCGGATCGCGGCCTCGACGGCGGCAAGGTCGGTGAAGTCGACGAACGAGACCTGCAGATTGGCCGAGCGTTTGCGCACCCGCTCCATCAGCCGGAAGGAACCGCCATAGATGTCGTCGGTGGCAACGATATGCGCACCGGAATCGAGCAGCTCCAGCACGGTGGCGATCGCCGCCAGCCCGGACGCGAAGGCGAAGGCGGCCGAGCCGCTTTCGAGGTCGGCCACCGCGCGCTCGAAAGCAAAGCGCGTCGGGTTCTGGCTGCGGGCATATTCAAAGCCCTTGTGCACGCCGGGCGATTGCTGGCCATAGGTCGAGGTGGCGTAGATCGGCACCATTACCGCGCCGGTCAGCGGGTCGTGGCTCTGGCCGCCATGGATGGTGCGCGTCGAAAAAGCCAGTCGGTTCTTGCCGGCTGGCGGGGTGCTGCTGGTCATCGTGCGCGCCTCAGATGGTTGATCAGATCGATGCGGGTAATCAGGCCGACGAATTCGTCGCCGTCGAAGATGATGGCGACCTCGTTGCGGTCGAACACCGGCAGCAGCGCGTCCAGCGTCTGGCTGGCCTGCAGCGTGTGCAGGTTGGAGGTCATGGCCGTGCGCACCGGGCCGTTGAAGCGCTCCCAGCGGCCGTCATAAGGGCCGTCGACCTTGGCCAGTATGTCGCTTTCGTCAACGATGCCGACGAGCTTGCCGTTGTCGAGCACCGGCAGCTGCGAGACATCGGAGCGGCGCATGCGGCCATAGGCATTGAGCAGGCTTTCGTCCGGGCCGACATAGACGGTGTCGCCGGTGCGGTGCGAGCGCATCACCAGGTCGCGCAGATCGCCATGCTGCTCGTGCTCGGCCAGCCCCTGCTCGGCCAGCCAGAAATCGTCGAACACCTTCGACAGATACTTGTTGCCACTGTCGCAGACGAAGGTGACGACGCGTTTGGGCACCGTCTGCTCGCGGCAATAGCGCAGCGCCGCCGACAGCAGCGTGCCCGAGGATGAGCCGGCAAGAATACCTTCCTTGGACAAGAGGTCGCGCACCGCCAGCATGCTCTGCTTGTCGGGGATCGAATAGGCCTTCTTGACCAGCGACAGATCGGCATTGGGCGGCACGAAATCCTCGCCGATGCCTTCCACGGTCCAGCTGCCGGCCTCTTCCATCTTGCCGGTCTTGATCAGCGGCGCCAGCACCGAGCCGACCGGATCGGCCAGCACCATTTCGGTCTTCGGCGACACTTTTGCGAAGTAGCGGCCAAGCCCGGTCAGCGTGCCGCCCGAGCCGACGCCGACCACCACGGCATCCACATCACCGTCGAGCTGCGAAAAGATCTCGGGGCCGGTGGTGGTTTCATGCGCCAGCGGATTGGCCGGGTTGGCGAACTGGTTGGCATAGAAGGCGCCGGGCGTTTCCGCCGCGATCTTCTCGGCCATGTCCTGGTAATATTCGGCATGGCCCTTGCCGACATCGGAGCGCGTCATGCGCACTTCGGCGCCGAGCGCGCGCAGGTGCTGGATCTTTTCGCGCGACATCTTGTCGGGCACGACCAGCACGATGCGGTAGCCCTTGGGGATGCCGACCTGGGCGAGACCAAGCCCGGTGTTGCCGGCGGTCGCCTCGACGATGGTGCCGCCGCGCTTGAGCTTGCCCTGCTTTTCAGCCGCGGCGATCATCGACAGCGCGATGCGGTCCTTGATCGAGCCGCCGGGATTCTGGCTTTCGAGCTTGATGAACA
>NZ_RZRP01000998.1:0-2117 GCF_003997795.1 Mesorhizobium sp. M7A.F.Ca.US.005.03.2.1
CCAGGGTGGCGCGGAAAGCCGCGATCAGATGTGTCGGCAGGTCCGAAATGAAGCCGACCGTGTCGGAGAGGATGATCGGCGTGCCATGTGGCAGGCGCACGCGGCGCAGCGTCGGGTCGAGCGTGGCGAACAGCATGTCCTGTGCCAGCACATCCGCCCCGGTCAGCCGGTTGAACAGCGTCGACTTCCCGGCATTGGTGTAGCCGACGATCGCCACCACCGGGAACGGCACCTTCCTGCGCTTGGCGCGGTGCAGGTCGCGCGTGCGCCGCACCGTTTCCAGCTCCTGCTTCAGCTTGATGATCTTTTCCTGCAACTGCCGCCGGTCGGATTCGATCTGTGTTTCGCCGGGGCCCCCAAGGAATCCGGCGCCGCCGCGCTGACGCTCCAAATGGGTCCAGCTGCGCACGAGGCGGCCCTTCTGGTAGTTGAGATGGGCGAGCTCGACCTGCAGCGTGCCTTCCTTGGTGCGTGCACGCTCGCCGAATATCTCGAGGATCAGCCCGGTGCGGTCCAGCACCTTGGCGTTCAGCTCTTTCTCGAGATTGCGCTGCTGCACAGGGGTCAGCGGATGGTCGACGACGACCACTTCCGCAAGTCCCTCTTTGACGATTTCCGCGAACTCGGCGACCTTGCCGCTGCCGAGCAGCGTCGCCGGGCGCGGATCGTTGACGGTCACCACCGCGGTGTGAATCAGATCAAGGTTGATGGCGCGGGCAAGGCCAACGGCCTCGTCGTGACGCGCATCAGCCGAACGCATCAGCCGCGGGCGGTTGGTCTCGTCGTCGTTGCGCTGGTGGCGGGTAAGGACGGGCACAATGACCACGGCCCGGGTCGGGCCCTTGGCCTCAGTCCCGGGGTGATGCGCTGGTTTCCCGCGAACGGTGGCGTCCGCGTCTTTCTCACGTGCCAATCAGGCGCCCTGGCTTTCCTCGCCATCGAACATCTGAACCGGCTGGCTCGGCATGATCGTGGAAATGGCGTGCTTGTAGACGAGCTGGGAGTGACCATCGCGGCGCAGCAGCACACAGAAATTGTCGAACGAAGTGACCACGCCGGTCAGCTTCACGCCGTTGATGAGGAAGATGGTGAGCGGGTTCTTGCTCTTGCGAACTGAATTCAGGAACAGGTCCTGAAGGTTTTGCGATCGTTCCGCCATTGTTCTTGTCTTTCGCCGATCCCCTTCGGTTTGCAAGCCAATGCGCCAAATTAACGGGCGCATGTCAAGCTCGCAAACACCGTCTTGTCGTCAGTAACGACAAGCAGAACGAGATATATTGATGTTCATTCCACCTGTGCGGTTATCAGGCTGGACTTTTTTCCGCAATGTCAAAAAAGGCTTGCCGCAACGAAAGTGTTATTGAGCCGGGGTGCCCATTGGCGACCGTGTCGCCATCGATGGCCACCACCGGCATGGCGATCGTCGTTGCGGAACTGATGAACGCCTCGCGTGCCGTCTTGGCCTCGGCGACGGAAAAGCCGCGCTCCTCGATCTTCAGGCCAAGCTTGGCCGCCACTTCGAACATGGTCGTGCGGGTGATGCCGCGCAGGATGCCATGCTCGGCCGGCCTGGTGACCAGGACGCCGTCCCGGGTGACGATCCAGGCATTGGACGAGCCGCCTTCTTTTACGTTGCCTTCATCGTCGACGAACCAGGCTTCCTGCGCACCGGCTTCCTTTGCCTTCTGCTTGGCCAATACATTGGGCAGCAGCCCGACGGTCTTGATGTCGACGCGGTCCCAGCGGTTCTCCGGCACGGTGATGACCGCGATGCCGGTCTCGGCTCGCTTTGCTCCGGCTGCGGGGTCGGCCTTCCTGGCGGTGACCACCAGGGCCGGCTTGGTGTCTGCGGAAGGGAAGACAAAGTCGCGGCTGGCCACGCCGCGCGTCACCTGCACGTAGACCAGGCCATTGGCGACGTGGTTGCGATTGACCACCTCACGCAGAATGAGCGGCAGCACGTGAGAGGTGACCGGCCAGGCGATCGACAATTCGGTCAGCGAACGGTTCAGCCGGGCCAGGTGGCGCGGCATGTCGACGATGAAGCCACGCGCCACTTCGCAGACCTCATAGACACCGTCGGCGAACTGATAGCCGCGATCCTCGATATGCACGGC
>NZ_RZRP01000999.1:0-2114 GCF_003997795.1 Mesorhizobium sp. M7A.F.Ca.US.005.03.2.1
AGTTCACCGTGTTGGTGGCGCGCCGCATATAGGCCTTCCATGCGTCGGAGCCGCTCTCGCGGCCGCCGCCGGTTTCCTTTTCGCCGCAAAAGGCACCGCCGATCTCAGCGCCCGAGGTACCGATGTTGACATTGGCAATGCCGCAATCCGATCCGTCGACACCCAGGAAACGCTCGGATTCCTGCAGGTCGCGGGTGAAGATCGACGACGACAGGCCTGCGCCCACGGCATTGTGCTCGTCGAGCACGGCGTCGAAATCCGAATATTTCATCACATAGAGGATCGGCGCGAAGGTCTCTTCCGTGACAGGGGCCACCTGCTTGGGCATCTCGACCAGCGCCGGGTGCACGTAATAGGCATCCGGGTGCCCGTCCTCGACCCGGGTGCCGCCGGTCACCTTGCCGCCATGGGCGGCGGCTTCCTTCAGCGCCTTCTGCATGGCGTCAAAGGCCGCCTTGTCGATCAGCGGCCCGACCAGCGAGGAGGTCTCCAGCGGATTGCCGACAGACACACTCTCGTAGGCCTTCTTGAGGCGCGGAACCAGGGCGTCGTAGACGCTGTCATGCACGAACAGGCGCCGCAGCGTCGTGCAGCGCTGGCCGGCCGTGCCCATCGCTCCAAAGGCAATCGCGCGCAGCGCCATGTCGAGATCGGCGCTCGGGCAGACGATGCCGGCATTGTTGCCGCCGAGTTCGAGCACTGCGCGGGCAAAGCGCTTGGCCAGCCGCGGGCCGACGTCGCGGCCCATGCGGGTCGAGCCGGTCGCCGAAACCAGCGGCACCTTGGGGTGATCGACCAGGATCTCGCCGACGGCGCGGTCGCCGATCAGCACCGGCGCCAGGCCATCAGGTGCGTCCGCGCCGAAGCGCTTGACCGCACGCTTGAAGATAGCCTCGCAGGCAAGTGCGGTCAGCGGCGTCTTTTCCGACGGCTTCCACACCACCGCGTCACCGCAAACAAGCGCCAGGGCGGCATTCCAGGACCACACAGCGACCGGGAAATTGAAGGCGGAAATGACGCCGACGACGCCGAGCGGATGCCAGGTTTCCATCATCCGATGGCCCGGGCGCTCGGTGGCGATGGTCAGGCCGTACAATTGCCGGGAGAGGCCTACGGCGAAATCGCAGATGTCGATCATCTCCTGCACTTCGCCGAGCCCCTCGGACGGGATCTTGCCGACCTCGATCGACACCAGCCGGCCAAGCTCGGCCTTGTGCGCGCGCAGTTCCTCGCCGAGCAGCCGCACCAGTTCGCCACGCCGCGGGCCCGGCACCATGCGCCAGGCCTGGAAGGCCTTGTGCGCGGCATCGATCACCTTGGCCGCGTCAGCCGGCGAGATCGTCTTCAGCGCCGCGATCTGCTCGCCCGTCACCGGGCTGCGCACGATCAGGTCGCCGCCGACGAGCGCTTCCTTGGCCACGCCCAGTTTCGCCAGCAGTTCGGTCGTTTCCTTGCCTATCGTCATTCTTGTCCCTTTCAGATCCCGTCGCCATCATATGGCGCTGGGTTAAGCCTTCGCCGTGCCGCCCGTGTGCCGAAAGGCACTTCAGGCGCAGTCATGGCGTGGCATTACTCGTTTCAGGGGAAAATCGCCACCCCGGCATGGTCCAAGCCCAAACTACACGATTGAGCCAGATGGGGAGGTGACGCTCAGTTTGCCTTTTTCGCCGGCGGGCGCACCGCACCGTCCTTGATCAACCGGTCGATATGCATGCGGATATGGGCAGCTTCTGCCGCCGTGTTCGCAAGCGCTATGGCGCGGTCGAAGGCGACGCGCGCCTCGTCGCCCCGGTCGAGCTGCATCAAGAGGCCCCCCTTGAGCCCGAAAAAGTGGAAATAGCCGGAAAGCCGTTCCTCCAGCGGCTCGATCATGGCCAGCGCCTCCCCCGGTCCACGCACCTTCGAGACCGCGACGGCCCGGTTCAGCGTGACCACCGGCGACGGCTGCATCTGCTCCAGCAAGCGGTAGAGCAGGTCGATCTCGTTCCAGTCCGTATCCTCGGCCTTTTCGGCTATTTCCACTTTTTCGGGCTCAAGGGGGGCCTCTTGATGCAGCTCGACCGGGGCGACGAGGCGCGCGTCGCCTTCGACCGCGCCATAGCGCTTGCGAACAC
>NZ_RZRP01000099.1:0-11819 GCF_003997795.1 Mesorhizobium sp. M7A.F.Ca.US.005.03.2.1
ATGTCGGTCTCCTGCCGCTGATCGTGCTGGCCGTTGCCACGGGCCTGACAGGAGGCCTCGACCTGACGCTGAAGCGCACGCGCTTCGGTCGCGCGCTCCGCGCCGCGTCGGCCGATGTCGAGGCGGCGGCGATGACCGGCATCAACCCGCGCGCCGTCTATGCGATGGCGACAGCGGCGGCGGTCGGCATTCTCGGTTTTGCAGCCGTCTTCCAGGCGCTGCGGTCGACTGTTGCTCCGGCCGACGGACCTGCCCAGCTGATCTACGCGTTCGAAGCGGTGATCATCGGCGGCATGGGGACGGTATGGGGCGCCTTCGTCGGCTCGATGGTGCTCGGCATCTCGCAGGCCATCGGCTTCCGCATCGATCCGGGCTTCGGCGTGCTTGCCGGACATATCGTCTTCCTGGTCGTGCTGGCGACCCGCCCACAGGGCCTGTTCGGAAAGGCATTGTCATGAGTGCGATTCCCTATGTGGCAACAACCGAGGTGCCCGAAGTCGTGGTCCAGCGCCAGACCCGGTCCGGTCGCATTGCGATGACGCTGGCGGTGCTGGCCACGGTCGCTGTCGCTGTCATGCCGTGGTGGGCTTCGACCGGCACGATCCGGTCGGTTCTGGTGCTGTGCTGCTATATCGCCGTCGCGCAGATGTGGAACCTGCTCGCCGGCTATGCCGGCCTCGTCTCCGTGGGCCAGCACGCCTTCATGGGCGCCGCCGGCTATGCGCTTTTCGTGCTGGCGCAGACCTACGGCATCAATCCGTTTGTGGCGGTCTTCCTGTCGCTCCTGGTGCCGGCCGCGCTGGCCGTGCCGATCTACCTGCTGCTGCATCGCCTGGATGGCCCCTATTTTTCGATCGGCACATGGGTGGTGGCCGAGGTCTTCCGGCTGACCGCCTCGAACCTGCCGCTCGTCAATTCCGGCGCGGGCATGTCGCTTCGCGTGATGAAGGACTATTCGGCCTTCGAGCGGAATGTCGCTATGTCGCTGCTCTGTGCGGGGATGCTGCTCGTCACGCTGGGCGGCAGCTATTGGCTGCTTCGCTCGCGCTTCGGCCTTGCGCTGATCGCCATACGCGACAATCCGGTTGCAGCTGCCAGCCAGGGCGTGAATGTCGTGAAGCTACGCTTCCTGATCTATGTCGCGTCGGCGGTCGGCTGCGGTCTCGCGGGCGCGATCTATTTTATGGCGCAGCTGCGCATCACCCCCGGTTCGGCCTTTGACCCGATGTGGGCGAACGTCGCGATCTTCATCGTCATGGTCGGCGGGATCGGGTCCATCGAGGGCGTTCTGATCGGATCGCTGATCTTCTTCATCGCGGACCGCTGGTTCGGCGAATATGGCGCAACCTATTTCGTCGTCCTCGGCCTGATGACGCTTCTGGTGGCGCTCTACGCCCGGACGGGCATCTGGGGCCTGATCTCGAAGCGGTGGGATGCACCATGGTTCCCGATCCGACGCAAGCTCGTCGACCCCGAACCGCTGACGAGGAGGATTTCATGAAAGCCGCCATCTTCGATAAGGTCGGGGTCCCACTGCGGATCGGCACGGTGCCGGACCCGACGCCAGCACCGGACGAGGTCGTCTTGCGTGTCGCCGCTTGCGGCATCTGCGGCAGCGATCTGCACATCACCGAGGATCCGGTGCCTTTCGGCATCGAGGCAGGCTTTGTGCTCGGCCATGAATTCTCCGGTGACATCGTCGCGGTCGGATCGGAGGCAACGGGCCTTCGGATCGGTGACCGGGTCGCTGTCGTGCCGATGCGCGGTTGCGGACACTGCGAGGCCTGCGAGCGCGGCGATCCGGCGCGCTGTCACGAGATGGAGCTGATCGGCGGCGGCTATGCGCAATACGCGACCGTGGCCGCACGCCAATGTCATATCCTGTCCGACGATGTAGCACTCGAGGATGGTGCGTTGGCCGAGCCACTGTCGGTCGCCCTGCATTGCATCGTCCGTTCGGGCATGAAGCCGGGGGATCGGGTCGCCATACTGGGTGCCGGGCCGATCGGACTGCTCGTCGCCTTCTGGGCGCGGCGCATGGGGGCATCGCGTGTCGTGGTGGCCGACATCCACGGCCATCAGCGCGAGCGTGCGCTTGCTCTCGGCGCGACCGGCTTCGCGCTTTCCGGCGAAAAGCTGAGCGAGAACCTCACCGATCTCTGCGGCGGAGCGCCCGTCATCGTCTTCGAATGCGTTGGCAAGCGTGGCCTCATCGGCGCGGCGGTCGAGGCGGTCCGGCTGCAGGGCACGGTGGTCGGGGTCGGCCTCTGCATTGGCGGAGACCAGTGGGACCCGTTCCTTGCGCTGACGAAGGAAGTGAACCTGCTGTTTTCGGTCTTCTTCCATCAGCGCAACGAATTCGGCGTCGCCCTCGATGCGCTTCGAGGCGGACCTTTCGCACCGCAAGCTCTGATCACCGACCGGATCGACCTCTCGCCGGTTCCGCAGATATTCGAGAGCCTTCGCCGCCGCACCACGCAATGCAAAGTGCTGATCCAGCCGGACCTTGTTTGAGGAGAGTGAAAAATGGCCGTTCAATTCGAAACGCTCGAATACGATATCGATGGCACGAAAACGGTGGTGATGGCCATCGGTAGAGGCAAGCCCGTGCTGTTCCTGCACGGCGCCTCGACGCTTGAAGGCTTCGACTTTGCCGAGGGCCTCGCGGACCGTTTCCGCGTGCTCTGCCCGAGCCATCCGGGCTTCGGCTTTTCTGGCCCGGCGCCGCATGTCGCTACGATGTCCGACATGGTTTTACACTATCTGAATCTGCTCGATGTTCTCCGTCTGCCGGAGAAGCCTCATCTCATCGGCTTTTCCATGGGCGGCTGGATGGCGACCGAACTCGCTGGCCTTGCGCGCGAGCGTTTCGACAAGGTGGTGCTGATCGCGCCGGCAGGGCTCAACGACCCCGCATATCCGGCCACTGATCTCGGCGCGGTCGCGCCGCAGGAGTTGCCGGCCTATCTGGCGCAAGACGTCTCGGTGGCGCTGCGCTACTTCCCGGATGGTTCCGACGCCGCCTTTGCCGAGGCCTTCGGCGCCGATCGCGCCCGCGAAGGCGAGACGCTCGGCCGGCTGCTGGCGCCGTTCGGCATGGGGCATCCGAACCTGCGGCGCTTTCTGGCGCGCATCGCCAATCCGACACTGGTCGTCTGGGGCACCAGGGACCGTATGCTGCCGGCGGGACAGGCTCCGCTCTTCGTCGAGGCGCTGCCCGACGCACGCCTGATCCTCGTCGAGGAGGCCGGCCATTTCGTCATGCAGGAGAAACCCGAAACGCTCAGGAAGATCGGCGATTTCTTCGCCGGCTGATCGCATTTGAAAAGGAGGAGGAGAACACGATGAACAAACCCATCAAGCACAGCTCGTGGGGGACGACCACCGACTATCGCGACTTGCTCAGGAAGATCGCGGAGATCGGACCGGTCCTGGAAGCCAACGCCACCGCCGATGAGGAGAATGGCGAACTGACTGCGGCCACGTTCGAGCTGCTGAAGCCGCTGCGCATGTCGCATATCTTTGCCGCGGAGAGCCTCGGCGGTGCGCAGTTGCGACCCACCGAGGGTCTCGAACTGCTGGCGGCGATCACCTGGCACTCCGGGGCGGCCGGCTGGGTTTCCATGGTGCATTGCTGCATCGGCGCGATGTCGGCTGCCTTTCTGCCGGACAGCGCGGTCGAGCGGCTGTTCGCGCCGGGCTCCGACAACCGTTTCTCGGGACAGGGGGCGCCGCTCGGCATGCTGAAGAAGGTCGACGGTGGCTACCGGCTGAACGGCAAGTGGAGCTATGGCAGCGGCTTCAGCCACGCCACCTATAGCCACAGTGCCGCCTTCGTCGACGACGGCACCGGCAAGCCCGCCAAGGACGATAGGGGCAATGTGATCATCATGTGCGCCCATGCGCCGATCTCCCAGCACAAGCAGCTCGGCAATTGGGACGTTCTGGGCCTCGGTGGAACCGGCAGCATCGACTATGCGGCCGAGGATGTCTTCATCGCCGACGATCTCGTCTTCCCGATCCTGACCGCGCCGCCACTGCGCCAGAAGGAGTTCTTCAGTCTCGGTGTCGTCGGCCTCGCCGCCATCGGTCATACCGGCTGGGCACTCGGCACCGGGCGGCGGATGCTGGACGAGATCGCCAAGTTCGCCCGCAGCAAGTCAGGCCGCGCCGGGTTGATCGGCGAAAGCGAGAAATTCTGGCACGACTATGGCCGCGCCGAAGCCCGCTATCGCGCTGCCCGCGCCTTTGTCTTCGAAGTCTGGCGCGACATCGAGGCGACGGTCGAAGCCGGCAACAGCGTATCGACGCGGCAGATCAGCCTTGTCCATCTGGCCAAATCCGAGATTCATGAGGTTGGCGTCGATATCTGCAACTTCGCCTATCGCGCGGGCGGCGGCGCGTCGCTGCGCGCCGGTGTGATCCAGCGCACCTTCCGCGAGATGATGGTGGCGGCCAACCATTTCACGATCGCGCCATCGATCGTCACCTCGGCCGGCCGCGACATCGGCGGGCTGTGGAGCGATCGCACCTGGCAGTTCTACGATCTGATCGAGAAGAAGTAGTCGCAAGGGCCGGACGGCGGACCCATCCGGCCCCATTTCATGCTGCAGAAGAGAGACGTCGATGAGCTTCCCGCATCCGATGACCAACGCCTTCCGCGAAGCCTTTCGCCACCACCCGGCCGGTGTTGCCGTGATCACGGCCGATCCCGGCGACAGACCGGTGGCGATGACCGTGTCCTCGCTGATCTCTGTAAGTGCTGCGCCACCGGTCGTCGCCTTCTCGCTGTCGATGAAATCGACCTCGTCCGAACCCTTGCTACGGGCGCAGACCATGGTGATCCACCTGCTGCGCTACACCGATATCGACCTGGCGCAGCTCTGCGCGTCGAGCGGCGCGGAACGCTTCCCGCCGGGAGGCGCCTGGGCTCGGCTGCCCACGGGCGAACCGCGCTATACCGGCGTCTCGACCTGGTTCCGCGCCCGCCGGCTCGGCGTCCTGCCGATCGAGGGCGCGACACTGGTGGCGGCCGAACTCCTTGACGGCGAGGTGCAGCTGGACGAGATCCCCCCTGAGGCGCATTCGCTGGTCTACCTCGACCGTCGCTGGCATCGCCTGCACAAGGAACTGGACGGCGTGGCTGAACTTCTTGAGTCGTCGCGTTTTCTTTGAACGGTGCCGGCTGTCCGGCCGCTGCGCACGGAATTCGCTAAGCCAGTCAAACGCGTTCGAGCGTCAGTCGCACCGTCACCCTGGCCCGCCGTGCAGGGTTGAGGGCCATCCAGCCAGTTGGGCACTGGTCGGAGCTTCGTCCCGCATCGGATGCATGTCTCAGCTTACGTTAGACATTTCTACAAAATATATCACATGTTGACGTTAATTTAACAGGCTACTATGGTCTGTTTGCCGCATCGGATGCGGCGCTTTGGTATCACCGTTGCTCGTTGATTGTCGTCATGTCCGTCATCCTTATCCCAACCTGCAGGATTGCCTTGCAGCGCCCTTCACCAGTTGCTGAAAACGGCGGCGCCCATGCCCAGTTTGCTCGGAATCGATAACGGTCTCACGGTCACCAAGGCGGTGATCTTCGATGCCGATGGCACGCAGTTGTCGGTGGCGCGTCGGCGGGTTCCGCAATCGATGCCCCATGCGCGCTGGGTGGAGCGCGACATGGCCGGCCTCTGGCAAGCGACCGCCGACGCAATCAAGGAGGCGATCGCGCTATGTGGCCGCCCGGCGGACGACATCAGGGCGGTGGCGGCAACCGCGCATGGCGACGGTCTCTATTTGCTCGACAAGGATCGTCGGCCGCTGGGGCCTGGAATCCTGTCGCTCGATAGCCGCGCCGGCAAGATTGTCGAGCGATGGTCGGCGGACCGGGTCTTCGAAGAGGCGCTAGCGCGAACAGGCCAGGCGCCCCACGTCTCGGCGCCGTCGGCGCTGCTCGCCTGGATCAGGGAGCACGAACCGGCCCGCTATGGGCGTATCGGGCATATACTGGCCTGCAAGGACTGGCTGCGCTTTTGCCTGACCGGCAAGATCGGCACCGACCGTACCGAGGCCAGCACCTCATTCACGGATTTCCGCACGCAAGCCTTCGCGCCGGAAGCGTTGCGAATCTTCGGATTGGACGATGTTTTCGACGCGCTGCCGCCGATGGCGCACTCCGCCGCGATCGTCGGCCATGTCACCGCCGAGGCAGCCGAAATGACCGGCCTTGCCAAGGGAACACCGGTCGCGTGCGGACTGCATGACGTGACTGCCTCCGCACTTGGCATGGGCGGCCATGAGGAGGGCGTGCTCGCCATCGTCGCCGGAACCTATTCCATCAACGAAGTCGTCTCTTCGCAACCACGCGTCGACCCGCGTTGGCTCTGTCGCAACGCCATCGACGCAGGCCGCTGGAACAACATGGCGATCTCGCCGGCGTCGACCGCGAACTACGACTGGTTTCTCGACACGTTCTGCCGCTCGGAGCAGGAAAAGGCATCGGTCGATGGTGGCTCGATCCACGAGCTTCTGGCAGCAGAGATCGACACGGCGCTGAAGAAGCCGTCGACCATCCTGTTTCATCCCTATCTGTTCGGCTCTCCTTATGGCGATGTTGCCAGCGGCGGCTTTGTCGGCCTGCACGGCTGGCATAATCGCGGCGATATACTCAAGGCGGTTCTGGAGGGCATTGCCTTCAATCATCGCACCCATGTGGAAGCCTTGCGCGACGGCTTTGCCGTCAGCGAGATCCGCCTGACCGGCGGCAGTTCGCGCAATCCGGCCTTCGTTCAGATGTTTGCCGACGTGCTGAACGCCCCGGTCATCGTCACCTCGACCGACGAGGCCGCGGCCTTTGGCGCTGCCCTTTGCGCGGGGGCGGCGGTTGGCATCTTCGCGACGCCGCAACAGGGCGCCAGGCAGGTCGGGATGACGGCGCGCCAATACGAGCCTGACCAAGCCTCGAGTGCTGTGTTCAACGAGCGCTTTTCCCTCTATGGCCGCATAGCCGGTGCGCTCGAACCGCATTGGCCCGACATCGAGAAGCTGGGCCGGCCAGACACTGGGGGAACCGCATGATCAAGGCCGACGAACGACGCGAAGAGATCGCCGACTATGTGATCAAGCTCGGCCAGGTGCGCATCGACGATCTGGTCGAGCATTTCGGCGTGTCGCGCATGACCGTCCACCGGCATATCGACCGGCTGGCGCAGCAGGGCGTGCTGCGCAAGCTGCACGGTGCGGTGACGGTTCAGCCTTCCGGCCTCTACGAAAGCGCCTTCCGCTACCGTGTGACGGTCAACCGGGCCGAGAAGGATGCGCTGGCGCGGGCAGCACTCGATTATGTCGAAGCCGGCCAGGTGGTGATGCTGGACGATTCCTCGACGGCAAACGCCGTCGCGGCACTGCTGCTCGACGTCAAGCCGCTGACCGTCATCACCAACTCCGTAGCGACGGCATCACTGCTGATCAATGTCGACGAACTCGACTTCATCTGTCTCGGCGGCCAGTACCACGGCACCTACAACGCCTATATCGGTATCGTCTGCGAGAACGCCGTGGCGCAGCTGCGCGCCAATGTGCTGATCTGTTCGGCTTCGGCCATCACCGGAACCACGGCCTTCATCCAGGATCCCAATGTCGTGCGGGTCAAGCAGGCGATGATGGCCGCATCGGCCAAGCGTATCCTTCTGATCGACCATGCCAAGTTCGACAGGATCGCGCTGCATGTCTTCGACGATCTGACCAGCTTCGATGTCGTGCTGGCGACCGAAGGCCTGGGCGATGCGCGGGCGCAAGCTCTCGAACGGGCCGGCGTGAAGCTGCGCATCGTCAAGACGAAAGCGTCATGAGCTCAAGCGAAGCAACATTTACGGAAAATCCCGCCGGGCGTTTGGCCGCCATGGCCGGAACCGGCGAGGTCGACGTCGTCATTCTTGGCGCCGGCATTAACGGGGCAGGGCTATTTCGCGACCTGTGCGCGCAAGGCGTCAGCTGTCTGATCGTCGACAAGGCGGATTTCGGCTCGGGCACCAGTGCCGCGCCATCGCGGCTCATTCACGGTGGCCTGAAATATCTCGAAACCGGCGAGTTCGGGCTGGTCGCACAGTCGACACTTGAACGCAATCTGCTTTTGAAGAATGCGCCGCACTATGTCAGCCCGCTGCCGACCGTCATCCCGATCTTTTCCTGGAGCAAGGGCATGTTGGCGGCATTGCGGACGCTGTTCGGCTCGACCAGCGCACCGCGCAGCCGCGGCGCCATCCTGATCAAGATCGGCCTGATGATCTATGATTTCTACGGCTCGCGAAACCAGGTCATGCCGCGCCACCGCATGGTCGGGCGGCGCCAGGCGCTCAGCGGGATGCCGGCGCTCAATCCCTCGATTGTCGCCACCGGCACCTACTACGACGCCAAGATAAGCCACCCCGAAAGGCTGGTGCTTGAACTGATCCTCGATGGGCGGCAAGCAAACGCGGCCTCGGCCAGCGCGAACTATACGGCGCTGGTCAAGTCCGCCGATGGGGTACTGACCTTCCAGCCGGAAAACGGCGCGGCCTTTTCGGTGCGGCCGAAGCTGGTGGTCAACGCCGCCGGTCCGTGGATCGACGATGTCAACGAATTGCTTGGCGCGCCGTCGAAGATGATCGGCGGCACCAAGGGCTCGCACGTCCTGCTCAAGCATGACGAACTGGTCAAAAGCCTGGCCGGGCGCATGCTCTATTTCGAAGCCGATGACGGCCGCATCTGCCTCATCTACGATTATCTCGGCCTGGCGCTGGTCGGCTCCACCGACATCAAGGCCGACAATCCCGACGCGGTGCGCTGCGAGCCCGACGAAGTCGAGTACCTGCTCGACAGCGTGCGGACTCTGCTGCCGGGAATGGCGTTCGAGCGCGACCAGATCGTCTATGCCTATAGCGGCATCAGGCCGCTGCCGGCCTCCGATGCATCGCTGCCCGGGCTGATCAGCCGTGACCACTCCGCGCCGGTCACCGAGCCGGATCGGAACAGACCTTTCGCGGTCATCTCGCTGGTCGGCGGCAAGTGGACGACCTTTCGCGGTTTCGCCGAGGAAGTCGCCGAAACCGTGCTCGGCCGCCTGCAGCGCAGCCGCAAGGTGACGACGCAAGCCATGCCGATCGGCGGCGGCAGGGATTTCCCGACCAATGCCGCAGCGCGAGCAAGTTGGCTGGCTCTGGCTCACTCGAAGACGGGCGCTGAGGAACGGCGTCTCGATGCGCTGCTGTCGCGATACGGCACCAGAGCCACGCAGATCGCCACGCATGGGTCGGGCGATGAGAGTCGGCTGCCGGATTCAGAAAGCTACAGCAAATTGGAAATCGACTACATCGTCCGCAACGAGTTCGTCGAACATCTGGCCGACATCGTCATGCGCCGCAGCACCTTGGCGATATCAGGCTCCCTGACAGGCCGCGACCTGCAGGCGATCGCGGCGATTGCCGGACAGGCGCTGGGCTGGAGCGCCGGGCGCCTTGCAAGGGAAGTCGAGGCCGCAATTGTGGAACTCGAGGACCGGAACCTGATGCGGCTGGGCTGATCAGTCCGTCACCGATGCTCTTCACAAGGCAATCCGGTCGGTTTGCCCATGGATGCGCCGCATCCGCAAATCGCCCAACTCACAGGCGGATTGGGATTTTGCCGATATTAGATATTATCCCTGAAAAACAGCTAGTTAGAAAAAAACCTGGATAGCCGACGGCCGTGCAATTCTGCCGGCTTAAGCCTGAGATAACACAGATTGACGTTAAATTAACATCACCGTATGATCGAGTAACATGCTCACCTCCTAATAGGTCGATGTTGCCCGCCGAATGCCGGCAGACCGGCGTTTCGGGAAGGGCGAGACCTGTGAATTCCCCGTATGTGCATGCGCCCAACCCGGCGGGGGATTGACAGCAATGCAGGGATGTGAAAATTTTTGCACACAAAGATAATAATATCATCTCAGGGAGGAGATGGCTTGAAATCCGGCGGAACCGCTAACCGCGATCATGAGTCCAGCCTCGCCACCCGCGCGGCCTGGCTTCACTATGCCGGGGGTCTGACGCAGGCCCAGGTGGCCAAGCGGCTCGGCCTGACCAGCCTCAAGGCGCATCGGCTCATCACGCGGGCCACTCAGGATGGCCTGGTCAGGGTGATCATCGACGGCGACGTCGGCGAATGCATCGACCTCGAGCAGCAGCTGATCAATGCTTACGGGCTCGATTACTGCGAGGTCGTTCCGGATCTCGATCAGGACGAGCTGCCGCTGAAGGCGCTTGGCATCGCCGGCGCTCAGTTTCTGAAGCGGGAGATCGATCGCGGCGAGGACATGCTGATCGGCGTCGGCCACGGCCGTACCCTTGCCGCAAGCGTCGAGTATCTGACGCGCACCGCCGCCGCCCATATCCGTTTCGTCTCGCTGCTTGGCGGTGTGACGCGCAAGTTCGCGGCCAACCCGCACGACGTCATGCATCGGCTGGCCGAGCGGACCGGCGCGCAGGCCTATGTGATGCCGGTGCCTTTTGTCGCCAACACCGCGGAGGACCGTGAGGTGCTGCTTGGGCAGCGCGGCATCAGCGATGTCTTCGACCTCGCAAGCCGGTCCGACCTGATGTTCGTCGGCATAGGGACCGCCGAGCGGGAAGCTTCGCTGGTCGCCACCGGCATGATCGAACATTCCGAAATCGATGAGGTCAAACGCGATGGCGGCGTCGGCGAGCTGCTCGCCCACTTCTTCGACGACCAGGGACGCCCAGTGGAAACGGCGCTGTCGGACAGAATCCTGGCACTCCCGCGGGACCAGTTGAAGGGCCGCCGGATTGTCGCCGTCGCCGGCGGCAAAGTGAAAATACGCGCCATCAAAGCGGTGCTCGAAAGCCGCTATCTCAGCGGCCTGATCACCGACGAGTCCACCGCTCGTGCCCTTGTCGAACAGAAAAAACCCAATGGCGCGAAGCGCCATATGAACGGAGGATCGCCAAATGCGTGACAAGCGCGGATCAGCCTTGCTGGCGGTTGCGTCATGAGCGCGAAAGCCGCCACCGCATCGACCAGGCCTGCCTCGCCCGCCCTGCGTCGGGCACTTGCCGGCGCCGCGGTTGTCGTCCTGCTCGGCGCCATGGCGCTCGATACCAAGGTGGTCAGGATAGGGTCGGCAGGCGACGTTCGCAGCGCCGTGTTTTCCGCCGTTGACTACGGCAAGTCGGAATTTCCCAAGGTGCAGGCCGATGTCGAGGCCCGCGCCGCCGACGCGGTGACGGTGGCGACGGCGATTGCCAAGGACAGGGCAACGGCGGAAAAGGAATACGGTGTGCCTGCGGGCGTCGGACCGGTCATTTCAGTCAAGTTCACCGGCGTCGTCGGCGAAGGAAAATCTGGCATCTACAAAGTCGCCGTCGACGGCGTACCCGATACGTTGATGATCCGCGTGCAGACGGGACCGGCGATCAACGGGACGGAACTGCGTGACGCCACGGGCAAGATCACATTCGGCCAGTTCACCAACCAGATTGAGTACCAGGACGCCGGTTCGGCGCTGAACAATGAGATGAAGAAGGAAGTCCTGGCCAAGGTCGATACGAGCACCTTGACCGGCAAGACCATATCGGTGGTCGGCGCATTCAAGCTGGTCAACCCGAAGAGCTGGCTCGTCACCCCCGTGAGGCTGGACGTCAAATGAAACCGGCTGCCGACACCGGACCCGCGACTGGCGACGCCGTGCTTTCGGCGCGCAACATCGTCATGTCGTATGGCGGCGTCCATGCGCTCAAGGGCGTCAATTTCGACATCCATCGCGGCAAGGTCACCACGCTGTTCGGAGA
>NZ_RZRP01000009.1:0-25747 GCF_003997795.1 Mesorhizobium sp. M7A.F.Ca.US.005.03.2.1
GGCGTATTGTCCTGCCGGTGTCGATGCCCGGTATCGCGGCCGCCGGCGTGCTCGGCTTTATCCTGGCGTGGAATGAGTTTTTGTTTGCCCTGGTTTTGAGCGGGCCGAAGACGGCAACCATACCGGTTGCGCTTGCGGCGTTGCAGACCTCGAACGGCGTCCAGATCGCCAAGGTTTCTGCCGGCGTCGTCCTTGCCATCCTGCCGCTGGTCGTGGCTTCCCGCTTCATCCAGCGTTTCATCGTCCAGGGCTTGACGTTCGGCAGCGTGAAATAGGCCGGCCGCTCCGAGAGCCGACATGGCTCGCTAGCCGGTTATGAAATCGTGGCGGGATCACCGCCGCGTCCAGAGGGAAAGAGGAGTAGAGAGTTATGACTTGGAACAAGCAGACCTTGATCAAAATGCTGATGACGGCCGTGAGCGGGGCAGCTGTTGTCAGCGCATCGCTTCCGGCCAGGGCGGCTGAGCCCATCACCTTGCACGCCTTGATGGAGGACGTGCCGGAAACCAAGATCATTGAAGCGCTGTTGCCCGAATTCGAGAAGCAGACCGGCATCAAGGTCGAGTTTGAGAAGATCGGCTATCCTGACATGCACGACAAGCTGGTGTCGCAGCTGACCGCGCCGCAGAGCTACTACAATGTGCTCGAGGTCGACTTCCTGTGGGCCGGCGAATTTCCGGCGGCCGGCTGGCTGGCCGACCTGAAACCCTTCGTCGAGAAATCCAAATACGATCTGAGCCCCTTCATTCCCTCGACGCTTGACCTGCTCGGCCGAACCAAGGACCAGCTGTTCCTGGTGCCCATGTACAACTACTCGATGGGCCTCCTCTACCGGAAGGACCTGATCGGCGACGAGAAGCTCAAGGCCGCCTACAAGACGGCAACCGGCAAGGAGCTCGCTTTGCCGACGACGCTCGAAGATTATGTGGCGATTTCCAAATTCATGAAGGCCAATGCCGGTGTCGCCGGGGCCGCGATGCAGGGCCAGCGCGGCGATCCCAACAGCATGGAATTCTCCAACTATCTGTTCTCCGCCGGCGGCAGCTATCTCAATGCCGACGGCAAGGCGAGCCTCGACACGGCAGAGGCCAAGAAGGCGCTCGATCTCTATGTCGACAACATCCAGCGCGGCGCCCAGCAGGGTGCCGTGTCGGCCACGCTCGACGACACCATGCGTCTGATGTGCAGCGGTTCCGCCTTCAGCATGGTCACCTATTGGTGGATGCTGCCGCAGATGGACGATGCCGTGAAGTGTCCGACGGTCGCCGGCAAGGTCGGCCTGTCGGTGATGCCGGGCGGCCATGGCGAGAGCGGCGGTTGGGGCTGGGGCATTCCCAAGAACACGTCGCCGGAAGAGCAGGAAGCCGCCTGGACCTTCATCCAGTGGGTGCAGAGCAAGGATGTTTCGGTGAAGCGCGCGCTCGAGGGCCACGCGCCCGTGCGCAGCGATGTCTATGCCGATGCGGCGGTGCTGGCGAAATATCCCTTCTACAAGACCGCCCAGGATGTGGTGGCGACCGGCAAGTCGTTCCCGATCTTCACCTATTCGGCGCAATACGAGGATCTGCTCGGTACCCAGCTTTCGCTGGCGGCTGGTGGCCAGGCGACATCGGACGCGGCGCTGAAGGCAGCTTCCGACGGCCTGCAGGGGCTCCTCGACAAATAGCGGTCCGGCTCGGCAAGGAGACCCGGCGCGGCGATGTCAGCCGCGCCGGATTTTCCAGACCCCGGATCTTGACGAGATCAGCAACGCCACCCCCACCAAGGCTCGGCCACGATGCACAATGCGATCAAAAAAGGATGGGCTGCCCGTGGCCGCGAGTGGCGGACCGGCTGGGCCTTTGCCTTGCCCGGCCTGCTGCTGCTGGCGATCGTGATGGGCTTTCCCCTGGCCTATGCCTGCATCCTCTCGATCTCCTCGATGACCTTGATCAAGCCGCAGCTCCTGCCGCTTGTCGGGTTCAAGAATTTCGCTTCGATGATCGGCGATGAGCTGTTCTGGAACGCGCTCTGGCTCACCGTGCGCTATTCGGCGGTGACCGTGGTCGGCGAATTCGTGATCGGGCTCGGCATTGCCCTGATGCTCAACCGGACGGTCCGGATGAAGCCGGTCTATTTCGCGGTTCTGACCATTCCCATGGCGATGTCGCCGATCAGCGTCGCCCTGATCTGGCGCATGCTGCTCCAGCCCAATCTCGGCATCGCCAATCATCTCATGGAGATATCAGGCCTGCCGCGCCTCGACTGGCTAGGCACGCCAGGCATGGCACTCTGGACGATGGCGGCGATCGACATCTGGCAGCAAATGTCCTTCGTCGTGCTGATCCTCGCCGCCGGGCTCGCCGCTTTGCCGCGCGATCCCTATGAGGCTGCTGAAGTGGACGGCGCGCGCGGCTGGCAGCAATTCTTCTACATCACGCTGCCGATGCTTCGGCCGGTCGCGGCGATCACCATCATCATCCAGCTGATCAACGAATTCCGGACCTACGATCTGCCCTATGTCCTGACCAAGGGCGGGCCAGGCAACGCGACCGAAGTGCTGAGCTTCTTTGCCTATCGCCGTGCCTTTCTCGGCCTTTCGCTCAACGAAGGCGCGGCAGCCGCGTTCGTGCTGCTGCTGATCGTGCTTCTGCTCACCGTGATCTTCTTCGCCGTCCTCGAACGCTCGCAATCGGGAGAGGGCCGGAAGTAGGGCTGTTAAGCCTTGAGCAATCTATGCGGTCTATCCTGGCCTGCAGATTGTCGAGGGAACATGAAACGCCAGCCGCTTCTGCTTTTCGCCTTTCCGTTTCTCATTCTGGCGGTCCTGGCAGGGGAGCGCATGGCGACCTTGTTGCTGGGCATCTATCCAGCCAGCCCCACCGCATGGTGGCTATGGCTTGAACTGCGCCCCTTGTCGACGGTGCTTTGGCAGCAGGTGGATGTCTGGCTGGGCGGTTCCATGGCTTTCGAAGCCGCTATCCTTGCCGCCGCATCGATCGTCTGCTGGATGGCGTGCCACGCCAAGCGGTCGGCTTTCTTCTTCCTCGCCAACCATATCGCCCTGATTTTCGCCGGGCTGATGATCGCGGTCGGCAGCCATTCGGAAACGGCAAGCACGATTGCCGAATTCACGTCGCCCAAGGGTCTTCCCTATTCGCTGGCCGTCGATTTCACCTTCAAGAACAGCTTGGTGCTGCTTTTGGGCTTCGTGGCCTGTGCCTACTGCCACATCGCCTTTCTCACCGAGGCGCGGGAGCGGTCCGTCCGGGCCATCCGCATCCTGGCGCTGCAGCGCGATCTTTAGATCCGTCCAAGCGGCCTTCGTTCAGCCACGCCCGAAGTCTAGTTGATCCGGCGGTAATAGACCTTGCCGTCGGGCTGCTGGATGCGCTGGTAATTGGAGCTGGGAGCAGGGGGCGACGCCGATGCGATTCTCCTCCTGGGTGCGGGCGCTTCGATGACGCCGGGTTCGCTCGCGCTCTCGCCGCCGAGGGCTTCGGGCGCTTGCGCCAGCGTGCTGGTGGCGATCTCGGAGGGTTCTTCCGCACCCGGCATGGCCTCGCCGCCGGCGACCGGCATAGTCTGCCCCAGCCGGGCAATGCTGGCATCGATCTCGTTGAAGCTGCCTTGCAACTGGCTGTCCAGTTTCTCGAACCGGCTCTGAAAACCGTTGTTGACTGTGTCGAGCCGGGCCGCGATCCGCTGCTCGAACGCGCCGAGCTGCTCCAGCCGCGCCTCGACGAAACGCAGGTCGCTCATGCCCCGATAGAGATAGACCGCGGCCGCCATGTTGACCGTGGTGATCAAAAGCGCGCCACCGGCGACGATGACGGCGATCGTCTTTGCCTTGCTGGGTTTCCCGGTGGCAGCCGGTTCGCGCTGTTCCTGGTTTCCGATATCGATCGCCGGCATGTCCGGTTCGCTGATCATCGTCATTGGACCACCACCTTTGCGCCGACCGCGACGCGTTTGAAAAGATCGATCACATCCGTGTTGGTGAGGCGAAAACAGCCCGATGTCCCGTCGAAGCCGACACCCGACGGGTCGTTGGTGCCGTGTATGCGGTAGAGCGTGTCGCGCCCGTCCCGCGACAGGTAGAGCGCCCTTGCGCCGAGCGGGTTGTAGGGGCCGGCGGGCACCATTTTCGGCAGCTCCGGCTGGCGGGCCCGCATTTCCTGCGGCGGGCGCCACTCCCGCCATTCGGTCTTCGCCCCGACCTTGACGATGCCGGTCCAGCCGAACCCGTCGCGCCCGACGCTGATCTGGTAGCGCAGCGCCTGGCCCTGGCGGGTCACCAGGTAAAGCGCCTTCTCGTCCTTGCGGATGATGATCGTTCCCGGCTGCTCGGCGGTTCTAAAGGCGACGGCCTTGCGCAGGCTGGGCCCCATCGCCGGCAGCGGCGGCCGCTCCGAAAGTGCTGATCGCGCCTCGGCGAAGCCGTGGACGGACAGCGCCAGCGCCACGCCGAGCACGCAGGCGCCGGCGAGCTTTGGGGCGATCCGATATCTATCGGGCAGCGTCATCGAGCCGCTCTTTGAACATCCGCTTCAGATCCTTGTTGAAGCGCGCCCGCCCATCCACTTCGGAAGGCGGGATGGCCCTGTTCAGCGCATCGGTCAGAAGCGCATTGTCCAGCGCCACCGACTTGATGTGCGGCGCCTTGAAGATCTTTTCGAGCTCGCTGCGCGAAAAATGGTTCCCGAACCATTTGCGCTTGTGCTTGTTGGCGACCAGCGTGATGCTGACCGCATTGCCGCGCAGCTCGCGGATCTTCTTGTAGAGCCGCTTGCCCTGCCGCAGCGAAGCGACATTGAGTTCGAACACGATGAAGATCTCGTCGCTCGTCGACAGCACGGAATTGTGCCAGGGCGTTTCCAGATTGGGCAGGTCGATGACGATGTCGTCGAAGCGGTAGGCGACGAGGTCGAGCAGCCGGAAGACGAAATCGCTGCCATGCGGCTCGAACGGCAGTTGCGGCCGCTCGAATGCGTAGAGGGTGAGGCCGGACGGGCGCGACAGCTTGATGACGTCCATCAGCTCGACATCGAGCCGCTCCGGCTGGCCGATGATGCCGGCAAGGTCGAACTGGTTGAACAGATTGAGATAGGCGCCGCAATTGGCGCTCTGGAAATCCAGGTCGACGAGACAGGTGGACGCGGCGCGCTCAGCCGATTTCGACGCCAGGAATTCGGCAGCCGACAGCGCCAGCGTCGTGGCGCCGGCGCCGCCGCTGGCGCTGATGAAGGTGATGATCCGGCTCTTGGTTCCCTGGTTGCCGGTGTCGTGGAAGGTCACCGCGTTGAGCAGTTCCTTGCCGTCGAGCGGCTTGTGCAGCCAGTCCGAGGCGTTCATGCGCACCAAAACGCGCGTCTGCTCCGAGCTCAGCTCGTCGGAAACCGCGATCAGCGGCACGCTGGCCCACAGCGCGCGCGCCTCGACGATGCCGGGCCTGCCGAGCAGCTCGCCATTGCCGAGATCGAGGATGACGATGCCCGGGCGTGTGTCCGCCGGCGGTCCTTTCAGAAAATCGCTCGTCTCGGAAACCCTGACGTCATAGATCGCCAGCGCATCGAGCCGCGTCGCCACATCGCGCTTGAAATTCGGATCCGACGAAAACAGCGCCACCTGCTTGCGCTTGGTCGGCGTGACCTTGGTGTTGATGGCGTTCATGGCCAGGTACTCTTCAAATCTTCGCCCGTGACTGTGCTCAGCATGGAGGGCATGGTGATGTTTCCGAATCCGAGCAGTCCGCCCAGGAAGAAGAATTGGAAGGGATGGTTGGTGATGCTGACGGTGATGGTAGGCACCGCCCCGCTGGGTCGCGTCCAGTAGCCGAGGCCGGACGCCTGGTATTGAATCCTGACTTCGGACTTGGCCAGCATCGGCAGGAATGTCTGCATTCCGGCCCGGCTGCTGTTGCCGCTAAAAATGAAATTAAAGGCATCTTGGCTTACATTGAGGTTCTGGCATGTAGCGCCTGTGCCGCAAACGCAAGAGACACTTCCAGCGGTGTTGGCGGTGCAGATATAGTTGTAAGTGTTTGCCGGTACCGCAGTGCCAACTTTAGTTAGGTCAGTCTGCGTTATCGTCTCGGCCAGGAGCCCGCTGGCGACAGGTGTTGAGATCTGCGCCAGCCTTGCGCCGGCTTGCACCGCTTTATTCCCGGCATTCCATTGGTAAAAGGCGTAGCCGAAATCGACGAAGCCAAGCAGAAGCGTCAACAGCAGCGGCATCACTATGGCCATTTCGACCATTGTCGTTCCGGACTGGCTAGCCCAAAACTTGGTGCGTTCCATCACCATCCAATGACCCGTTCCTGATGGGATACACTGAGGGTCAGGGCTCCAAAGCCAAGATACGACCAGAATCCAACGTCCGGATAAGAATAGGACGTGCTGACGTCCACGACATCGACTTTGGTCGTGCTGCTGAGATAAAGCTGCGTGCCCGTGGCGGCATCAACCGCGTCCAGCGAGACCGCCTTGGTGATGTCAACTGTCGCTGGAAGCCATCCGGTCACCCGGGCGTTGCCGCTATCGACCGTCCCATAGGCAGCAAGGTTTTGAGCCCGCGCCTTGCAAGTCGCCCAGTCGCTGCTGCATCGTGCCATGTAGCGCCCCGCATCCTCAACGCCGGCTTCGAGAAGCAGCCGGGTGTTCAGGATATTGGAGAACTCGAACACACCGGCCGATAACAGCAAGACGAGTGGTATGGTGATCGCGGCTTCCACCAAAGCGGCGCCACTTTCGTCGACTTGGAACCGTCCAATGATTTTGCCGAACCTGGTCATGTCAACGCTACCGATACAACTGGGCTTCGTTGCGAAATGCTTTGTCGACCAGGGTGTTGTTCGCGAACCCGCCATCAACGTCGACGATCTCCAGGCTGATAGGCTTCTCGGCGCCGGTGCCGTCTGGGTCGTCACTCGGGTTGGATTTCGCAATTGGCGCGACCAAGAAAACACTGGCATATCCGTCCGGCTTCAGCTGCGTATGCCCGTTGATCTTGGCCTGGTTGGCGATGCAGTCGACGATCGCCATGTTGAGCAGCCGCCGATCGGGATCCGCAGTCGGGGTCGCGCCATTGAAGCAGGCAGGCGTTCCTCTCTCGTTTGATGGACCCTTTGATTTGTCTGCAACAAGACCAGTGGTCGCGATTTCATATTTGTAGACATCGTATCGAGACGCCGGTGCCGTCTTCGATACCGGGTTGGTAGAACTGGGGATGTTAGGGACGCTGGCTTTGTGATTGCTACTCCAATAATTGCCGTAGAATGTCGTGGCGTTGGTGATCTTCTGCGAATATGCGTTGTTGCCAGCGTCCCATACGCCGGGCGGGAGCGGCAGTGCCGATGCCGGGGGGCCGTCGGTTGCAGGATCGTATTTGTTGCACGTATTGCTTTGCTGTCCCTTGCGAACATTGCTTGCCGGTCGATACGCCCAGTCCTTGTTATATTTATTGAGAGACCCGCTGTAGAGATCAAAGCGGACGTTAAGGCCTGCGCTTACTTGGCCCAAGGTCACACCGGTTTTTGTGGTGATTGCATTCCGGTTGTAGCAAGTGCCGGCTGTTCCCATTGCTATGGCATCGCGCAGCGAAGTGAGGCTGTTGTCGAGCAGGCCGAAGTTACCGGGACCAGGATTGCTGTCGACCTTAAGGATACGGAACTCGCGACTGTAGGTATCGCCCGACGCGAATGCCTGCTGGATGGTCTTGCTGGTCAGCGGGTCGGTCGTCTCGAACGGATTGCACATGAAGATTGGCACCGTTTCGCAGATCGACTGGACAAATCCGGCCACAGCCTGAGGTCTGATATCGAAGGTGTTATTGCCGCCAAGAAAGCTTGCTGGAAAGATCGCCTCAAAGGCCCCGGCACCATCTGCCGCCGCGACGGACGGATTCACGGTCACCAAGGAGAACGACACGGCTTTGGGATCGGTGCTTGACCAGTCATGGCCATTAGCGTCGACACCAGCGGCATTCAACCCGATGCTGTCGTCGGCAGGTATCCCGGTTAAATATTTAATGGTCACATCAGCCAAAGCGAGCGTATGATTGCCAGATGTTGAAAACTTTGTTTTGTTGGTGAGAAGTGTCGTCTTTGCCAGTTCGGCTCGGGTGATCGAATCCGATCTGCCATCAAGTTCCGCGGCTGTCGCAAGCGCAAGCGCATCGATACCTTTCTGCAGATCGTTATGCAGTCCGTTGGCCCTGCTCATATCGATAGCCAGCAGAGCAAAGCCGATAAGCACGGGCAGCGTGATCGCCACGAGGATCATCGCGACGCCGCGTTGATCGTTCCAGAAGGCACGAATGGTCCCCAACATGACCTTACTCTCTGCTTTCTTGCGCCAGAGCCCCTCGCATGCCCGGCGCCCTCCGCATCCTTCCGTTCAGTTCACTGCGTCGTCACGCCCGACCCGCCCACATTGACCGTGATCGCCGGCGGCGGTGGCGGTGGCGGTGGATATTTGTAGCCCTGGGCAACGGCGGCGGCGCGCGCGCCGTCGCCTTCGATCTTCGTATTCCTTGAGTTCGGATTGAGTGGGTCGATCGTCTGCAGCAGCGAATTGTATTTCTGCGTGTCGCCGGCGGCCAGGGTCACCGAATCGTAGTGGTTCAGATAGTCCGCGGCGCAGCCCGACAGCGCGCTGGCGCACAGGATAAGGATCAAGGCGCTATTTCTTGACATAGAGCATCTTGTCCTTCGATTTGAAGTCGAGCATGTGGCCATAGGGGCCGGTGACACCTTCGCCCAGTTCATATTTGCGCACCATGTCCTTGGTCACTTCGAGCTGGCCGAGCACGAAGAATTCCGGATCGTTGGCGGGCCGCGTCTTGTCGAACGGCGTCGCCAGCTGTTCGCCGGGCTTCACCGGCCGCACGATGTGTGGCGTGACAATGACCACCAGCTCGGTTTCTTCCTTCTGGCTGCTCGAATTGCGAAACAGCGTCCCGATGACAGGCACTTGGCCAAGCCATGGCACCTGGTTCTGCTGCTTGGTGGTTTTGCTTGACAGCAGCCCGCCGACGGCGAAGCTCTGGCCGTCGCGCAGTTCGACCACGGTTGTCAGCTTGCGATTGGTGAAGATCGGGTCGCCGGCGGTGGTGAAGCCGGTCAGGTCGCTGACCTCTGGCGCCAGCCTGATGTGGATCTTGCCTTCGTCAAGTACAACCGGCGTGAACACGAGATTGACGCCGAACTGCTTGTAATCGATCTGGATCAGTCCATCCTTGTCGACGCTACGGATGGGGACTTCGCCTCCGGCGTTGAAACTGGCCGGCTCGCCCGATAGCGTGGTGAGGTTCGGCTCGGCCAGCGTGCGAACCACGCCCTTGGCCTCAAGCGCCTCGATGATCAGGTCGACCTTGATGTTGCTGTCTATCACGCGGGTGATCAGCGCCGCGAAGGGATTGGTGTTCGACAGTAGGCCGCTGACCAGGTCGCCCGCGCCAAGCTCTGCTCCGTCCTTGTCGACTGTGGCAATGCCGGTTCCAACTCGGCTCGTCCCACTCCCGTTCGTGCTCTTGATTGAAACGCCGAGATCGCGGCCTGTATTGCGTTTGGCTTCCAGCACGCGCACTTCCAGATTGACCTGCTGGCTGTCGTCTACGATGACCGAGTTGATGACAGCGTCCGGACCATATTGCTGCGCAACCTCCAGGATCGACGCCAGCGTGGCGCCGTCCTTGACATGGCCGCCAAGCCTGACCTTGCCATTGACCGAGCCCACTTCGATGCGCGACTTTGGCGCGACCTGGCGGATCGCCTGCGCCATGTCGCTGACATCGACGCCGACCTCGATCTGGAGGGCGCCGAGCGAGCGCTTATCGGTGGAGAACAGATTAACCGTGGTGGTGCCGGCGCCCTTACCGATGACGTAGAGCGTGCGGTCGGTCATTGGCTGGGCATCGGCGATCTTCTCGTCGCCAACGACGATGTCGCCCAGATTGGCACTCACCTGGATCGTCACCGATTGCGACATCGGCAGGAAAATCCGATGAACGCTGGGGGTCGACACATCGATGAAGCGGTCGGCCGCATTGGCCGCCAGGCCCGACAGCAACAGCGCCCCTAGGCACGACAACGCGGCCGTCGCTATCCCTAAGCAATATCCCCGCATCCCCGTCTCCCCACTCGCTGCCGGTGGCAGTCCCGTTTATTAGCCGCACCTTATCATGGTTGTCGCGGCACGTCATATGTCTCGAGCTTCACACCCCGAAAAACGCCGATCGTTGCCCGCGCCGGCGGCTCAGGCTGCACATATTTGACCACTTCCTTGACGACCGGCTGCGGTGCCGCCATCACGATCGGAGCAATCTTTACCTTGCCCAACTCGTCGAGGCGGCTTCCCACCCGCTCCACAGCCTGGGTCAACCCGGCAATCTTGTCCTCGGCGCGCTTGCGCTCGGCTGCTGCCTCCGCTTCCGCTGCTGCCTTCTTGTCGAGCTCCGCCTGCCTGGCGGCGACATCGGCCGGCGTTTCGCCGGTCAGGTCGGAAAGCGTCACCCGCTCGGTCATTTCGCCCTTGCTGGCGGCGGCCTGGCGAAGCGCCAGCGACAATTGGCCGGCGCCTGCCGCAAGCGTCAGCTTCTGCGCGTCCTTGGTGCTGGCTTCCAGCGTTACGGACTTCACCACGGTTGGGCTGTCCTTGCTCACATCGGCCACCTGGTCGATGGCGAGCACCTTCATGCTCTGCAGCAGCACATCGACGAAACTCTTGTCCGCTCCATCATCGCCGCGCACCGTTCGCGTCAGCAGCACATCGACCCGGTCACCCGGGAAGACGAAGCCGGCGACGCCGAGCACGTCGTTCACCCTGATGGAAACAGCTTTCATGCCTTCGCCAAGCACCGCCGAAAGCGTGGCGCGTTGGCCTGGGCCAGTGATCTTGCTGGCGAGGACTGGTTCGTTGGCGCTAATGGTTTGAAGCGCCTGCCTGATGCCTTCGCCGGCCAAGGCCTCTTTCGTTGTCTTGAAGGCGCCAGTTGGAATCGAGCCCGCCGGCCATGCGACTTCGCGCAATTTGTCTGCGCTAAGCGTATCGCCGAACTTCAGCGGCATTGCCGCAACGACGACAGTGCTGCCTTGAACAATGCCCGTTTGCGCCATGGCGCTTCGCTGGCCAGCCAGCCAGATATTGACCAGCACAACCGCCAGGACACCGAAAACACCGGCAAGAACGATCATGATGAGTGTGTTCGCGCGCATGATCCCAAAAACCCCAAGAAAGGCAACATATCGGGCGACAGGGACCCGGATCAGATCCGGGTCCCGATTGGAAAATGATCAGGGAGTAGCCGTAGCAACAGTACAGTTCGTCACGCCAGCAACGCCCGTCAGCTTGCTGCAGAGATTGGTGAACGAGCCGTTCACCCACACTCCGATAGCGATGATCGTCACGATCGACGCCGCGGCAATGATGCCGATGAGGATGGAATATTCGACCATGGCAGCGCCGTTTTCATCGTCGCGGAACTGCCGGGTCATCGTCATGAGCTTCTTCATGTCAATTTCTCCCTTTGGAGGTTGGAACCCGACGAGACAGAGCAAGAGATGAAATCCATACCCAAGCATCCCCCGTCATCTCGATCCTAGGTCCCGAGAAAATGCAGAGTCAAACGACATTAAGGGTTCCTTAACTTTCATGTACCTGATTCGGCAAGAAGGTTGCAAAGTGAAATCTTATCAAGGGATTGATTCTTTTCATTTTTCGATTGCCCTTAACCATTCATTCACAATTTAGCCGCTCATGTGGCGAAACCGTGGAAGCATTAGAAGAAATGCATATTCCTTTATATCTAAGGACTTAAGAGGGAGTTTTGCTAATTTTCGCGGCGCGGGCGCATGAGCCTGAGAGCTGAGGATAAATTTGGGGAACTCCGCATGCCCTCTGCATCAAATAATCAAGGGATTTGCGGTCCTTGATCTTAACTATGCCGAAAGTAATGGCTGTGCGCCGGGCATCCAGGCGCTTGTGCGCTCGTTGGTTAACGTTTAGTTTCCGCTAATGCGTGTCCGAGGGGAGTATAAGCAATTATGCTGGGACGGTTCATCAAGGGGCCAAGCGAACAGCAGGCAGTGACAAAGGTCGAGCTGCTGGCGGTGCAGCCTGTTGCTCCGGCTCTTCTGCCAGCCGTTGATATTCAATCGCATGGTGACGATTTCCTGACGATCAAGGTCGAGCTGCATCGCCACTTGATCGACCGGTTCAACCTGACCGCGCTTGAAAGTGCTTCCAAGGATGAGATCCTGAACGAGATCCGTCCAATCGTGCGCGAGTTCGTTCGCGCTCGCGCGGTGCCGCTGAATGCGCGCGAACTCGATCAACTCACCAGCGACACCGCCGACGAGATGCTGGGCCTCGGGCCGATCGAACCGCTGCTCAAGGATGATTCCATTACCGACATCCTGATCAATACTCACAAGCGCGTTTTCATCGAGCGGCGGGGCATCGTCGAAGAGACGCCAATCCGGTTTCGGGACGAGGCCCATCTGCTGCGCGTCATCAACAAGATCGTTTCGGCTATCGGCAGGCGGGTCGATGAATCGTCGCCCATGGTCGATGCCCGGCTGGAAGACGGCTCACGTGTCAACATCGCGGTGCGGCCGGTCTCGGTCGACGGCCCGCTGGTATCGATCCGCAAATTCTCGAAGAATCCCTATTCGCTCGAACGTTTGATGGCATTCAATTCGATCCGTCCGCCGATGATCGACCTGCTGCGGATCGCAGTCCAGGCGCGCAAATCGATCCTGGTTTCGGGTGGCACCGGCAGCGGCAAGACAACGTTGCTCAACGCCTTGTCGAGCTACATCCCTTCGAAGGAGCGGCTGATCACCATCGAGGATGCGGCAGAACTGCAATTGCAGCAGCCGCATGTCGGCCGGCTCGAGACGCGCCCGCCCAATGTCGAGGGCAGGGGCGAGGTTCGCCAGCGCGAATTGCTGAAGAACGCGCTGCGCATGCGACCGGACCGCATCATCGTCGGCGAGGTGCGCGGCGAGGAAGCTTTCGACATGCTACAGGCAATGAACACCGGCCACGAAGGCTCGATGACGACAATCCATGCCAACACGCCGCGCGATGCGATCTCGCGGCTGGAGCAGATGGTCGGCATGGCCGGCATGCCGATGACGCATGATTCGATCCGGGCGCAGATCGCCTCCGCCATCGACATCATCGTCCAGACACAGCGGCTCTCGGATGGCGGCAGGCGTGTCACCTCCATATCGGAACTGACCGGCATGGAGGGCAATGTCGTGCAGCTTCAGGAAATCTATCATTTCGTCCGCCGTGAGGTGACGGCCGAGGGCAAGGTCGTCGGAGACTTTCGCGCAACCGGTGTCCGTCCGCGCTTCGCTCCAGAGGCGGCGACGCTTGGCCATCATTTTGCCAAGGACGCCTTCAACCCGCAGGTTGCCCTCTGATGCCGACTGGTCAAGCTCTGCTATACTTCATCTACATGCTGGCGGCAGCCTCGGTCATCCTCGCCGGCGAAGCTCTTTATCTTTCATTTGCCGGCCGCCGCTCTCGGTCTCTAGCAGTCAATCGCCGATTGAAGCGGCTCGCTGGCGACGTCCCGGCCGAACAAACGCTACAGGGATTGCTGCGGGAGCGTGGCCTCACTGACTCCGGCGACTTTCTTTTTGGAATGGTGTGGCTGAACAGACTCTATACTCAATCCGGCATTACCGGAAATCCCCTGACGTTCGCCGCGACATTCCTGCTCGTCGGACTAGCGATGGCGTTGCTCCTGGTACTCTTCAATTTTTCCGCTTTGGCGTCGCTTCTTATCTTTCTGGTCGTAGGGCTTGTCCTGCCGCTTCTCGTCCTCCGGCGCGCCCGCAACAAGCGAATCCAGAAGTTTGCCAAACAGCTGCCGGACGCGCTCGACATGATCGTTCGTTCGCTGCGCGCCGGACACCCGGCTTCGGTCGCCATCGGTCTGGTCGCGCGCGAAATGCCGGATCCGCTCGGCACCGAGTTCGGCATCGTCTCCGATGAGATCACTTTCGGTCTCAGCATCGAGCAGGCTGTGCGAAAGCTTTCGCAGCGTGTCGGCTTCGAGGGTCTTCAGTTGCTGTCGGTATCCCTGTCGATCCAGGCCAAGACCGGCGGTAATTTGACCGAAATCTTGTCCAACCTATCCTCGGTACTGCGAGAAAGGCAAAAGCTTCGAATGAAAATTCGGGCGCTTTCCGCTGAAGGGCGCGTGTCGGCCTGGATTATATCACTGTTTCCGCTCGTCATGTTCTTGATCCTTCAACTTCTTGCTCCCTCCTATTATGGAGGCGTGTGGCACGATCAGCTCATTTTCCCAGTCTTCACCGTATTCGGGGTGTGGGCTTTGTTGGGGGATTTCATCATGTATCGAATGGTTAATTTTGATTTCTAACAGGGGCGACGAATAAAATTGTTTTCGAATATTCAGGATCTGGGTTTCTTGGTATCTATCGTCGTGTTTGCGGCGGCGGCATCTTTTTTCCTGTTCGGTGCGCTCGTCTTCCTGCCGGCTCTGCAAACACGAAAGCTCGTCGCGCAGAGCCTGATGGGCGAAGGAATTACAGACCGCCGGTCAATGCTTGGACAGGACGTGCTTGCCAAGCTTGCGGCACAACGGCCAGTCGACGCCTACTTCAAGTCGATCGAAAAGGAGCGCGATGAGCCGAATGCTTTGGAGGCGAAGCTCTTTCGTGCCGGCTTTTACAAATCAAGTGCACCGCTGGTTTACACCCTGTCCCGTCTGGTTGCAGTCTGCATTGGGTTTTTGGCCATCTATGCCCTGCTGTCGCGGGTCCTTCCACCACAGCTGCCTGGTTTCATAACTTTTGCCGGCTCTGCTTTGTTCGGCCTGGCCTGCATGGTGATTCCGAGCATCATGCTCGATCGCTTCGAGAATGGTCAGAAACGAATCTATCGCCGTGCCTTTCCCGACTTCATGGACATGATGATCACATGCGCCGATGCAGGCATGAGCCTTGAGGCGGCGGTCGAACGTGTGAGTCACGAAATGGCTGCCACCCACAAGTGGCTGGGGATCCAACTGTCTATCATGAATTTGCAACTGCGCGCCGGCAAGCCGTTGCGGGAGGCGTTACGGGAACTCGCCGATCGCATAGGCCTTGAGGAGGCGCGGGCACTAGCGGTGCTGTTCCGGCAATCGGAAGAACTCGGCACCAGCCTCACCGATGCCTTGCGTGTTTATAGCGCCGAAATGCGCAGTCAGAGAATTCTGAGTGCCGAGGAGCGCGCCAATTCACTCCCGGTCAAGATGATGATTCCGTTGGGTCTCTGTATATTCCCAGTCGTGATGGTGGTGATCATGTTGCCGGTCATCATTCGCATGAGAGGCGTTTTCTTCTAGTTTAGTATATCATTTGGCCCTAATGTGAGTCGGGGGCCCAGGGGACGGACGTATGAAGAGGGTTATCGCGGCCGCGGCCTGTCTGCTCATGGCGGTGCTTGCCGGTTGCCAGACGGCGGACACAACCGACGGTGTCGTGCGCACCAACGAGCCGTCGAAGGGCGACGTGACGTCTTTTGGCGATGCTTTCGACGGGCTGAAAACGGTCAGCGACGTCGAATACTATGCCTCGGACCAGGCGGTCGCCGAAGCCAAGAACCAGTTCCGTGCCGAAAATTACGGCAATGCCGGCGCGCTGTTCTTCAAGGCGACGCAACTGGCACCCAATGACGGCAACGCCTGGATGGGGCTGGCCGCCTGCACCGACCGGATCCACCGTTTCGACCTGTCCGACCGCGCCTATGCCAGGGCCTTCAAGCTGGGCGGCGCGACGCCCGAATATTACAACAATGTCGGCTATTCCTACCTGCTGCGCGGCAAGTTACAGGATGCCCGCTCGAACTTCCTCAAGGCTTACGAGCTGGCGCCCAACGACCCGACCGTCGCCAACAATCTGAAGCTTTTGTCGTCAAGCGTGCAGAACGTCGAGCGCTAGCATGTTGCTTGCCGAAGCGCTGCTGCTGAAGGTGCTCGCAATCCCTCTGCTGGCCAGGATTGCCTGGCTCGATTTCACCACCCAGAAAATTTCCAATCGCGACGTGCTGCTGCTGCTCTGTCTGGGCGCCGGGGGCCTGCTGTTGCTGTCGCTCCAATCCGGGTCGTGGTGGGACATGGGACTGAGCACCAGTGCGGGGCTTCTGTTGTTCGTCGCGCTCTTGCCCTTCTGGGCCTTGCGCAAGATCGGCGCCGGCGATGTCAAGCTGATAGCAGTCGTGCCCTTCCTGATCAGCGGCAGCGGTCTCGCGGTGTTTTCGGTGCTGCTCCTGGTTTTCGCCTTGGCCACTGCCGCGATCGTGAAAAACCCATTCCTGCTGCCGGCGGGCGCTTTTCGGCTCATCGTCCAGCATCTGGACCGCAAGGGGGTGGTGCCGTTCGGCGTGCCGACCTCGCTGGCCGCGATCTGTACGCTGGCGTTCCTGATCTACAAGAGCTTGATCCTGGCGAGCAGTTCTGGGATCCTCAATCAGCTCAACTGACCTCGACAGTTCGCGCGGCTGAACGCGCTGCGATCGACACTTCCCCGAAGCCTTCGCCGGCGCGTTGGCTGACGGAACAAACGAAAAACCCGCCTGTGCGGCGGGTCACTGGCGCAAATCAGCACCATGGACAAAAATGTACCATAGCTGAGTGCAGGGAGTCAAGAAAAAATTCCTATCAGGTTGATGGCTAGATAAACAATCACAGGGAGAAGGCAGCATGGCACTTCACCTTTCGGCGGATGCTCCGGTCTCGGTCGCGGCGCCTCCACAGAAATATCTGTTCGGTCCGTTCATCGATTTTTTCATGCTCGGCGGGAGCGCGTTCCTGATCCTGCCGATCCTGTTCTTTGTGCCTCTTAGATACGAGGGCGTTGTGGCGGCGGTAATGCTCTTGCTCGCCAATCTGATAAACCATCCACATTTTGCCCACTCGTATCAGATTTTCTATCGCGATTTCGGGCGCAAGGTGCGCGGCGACGGATATGACAGGAATCTCCAGATCCGCTACATCATCGCGGGCATTGCCGTCCCAATGATCATGGTCGCTTTCTTCGCCTATGGCTCCGTAACCGGCAACGCCCGCCTGCTGGGATATGCCACCAACGCGATGGGCTTTTTCGTCGGCTGGCACTACGTCAAGCAAGGCTATGGCATGCTGATGGTGGACGCGGTGCTGAAGCGCAAATTCTTCAGCGATCAGGACAAGAAAGCGCTGCTGTTCAACGGATATGCCGTGTGGCTGTTCGCCTGGCTCCAGACAAACGCGGTGATCACCGAAAGGCAGTTCTGGGGCCTGGACTACTACACATTCGCTGTCCCGCCCTGGCTCCTCAACATCGCGCTCGCGGTCGCCGCTGCCTCCTCGGCGGCCACCGCCGTGATGTTCGTCAATCGCTGGCGCAAACATGGCGGCGCTCTGCCGTATAACGGTGTCGTCGCTTACGTCACGACCCTCTATGCCTGGATTCTGTTCGTGAGATTGAACCCGCTTTGGCTGCTCGTGGTACCGGCGCTCCATTCGTTGCAGTATTTGGCGGTGGTCTGGCGTTACCAGACCAACGTCGAGCGCGACCGCGTGGATGCCGTCAAGGATCCGGAATTCAGGGTGCTGTCCATTCTTGGGCCGATGTACAGGCTGCGGGTGCTGATATTCATCATCGCTGGCACAATTCTCGGTGCTCTCGGTTTCTGGCTCGTGCCGATGGCGCTGAGTGCCCTGGTTCCCTACGACAAACAGGTGCTCGGCTCGTCGCTTTTCCTCTTCATCGCGTGGATATTCATCAACGTGCACCACTACTTCCTGGACAATGTGATGTGGCGTCGCGGCAACCCGGAAGTCTCGAAATATCTGTTCCGCTAACCCTCAGTCCGTTGGATGTTCAGTCCCGCAGGAGATCGAACATCAGCTTGAAGAAGCGGTCCGCGTCGACCTCATGGGCGATGCGGGCATTGTCCTTTTCACCGCGCTCGCCCCAGTAGTCGGCGATGGTCGCGCCGAAGGCGTAGGTGCCGGACAGATCGACTCCGATATGGGCAGGGCGCGTGCGCACCAATGTCGGGTCGATGGCCAGCGCCAGCGCCAGCGGATCGTGCATGGCGCCGCCGACGCCCATCGAGTTGCGGTGCAGCTTCTCGTAGAACAGCAGCCAGTCGTTGACGAGCCGGCCGAGCGGCGTGTCGATGGTGGCGAGTTCGGCATATTGCGGCGCCTCGATCAGCACCTGCATGGTGACGTCGAGGCCGACCATCAGGATCGGCACGCCGCTGTCCAGCACGATCTTCAGCGCTTCGGGATCGCAGAACGCGTTGAATTCGGTCGGCGTGATGATCTCGCTCTTGCGGTAGAACACGCCGCCCATCCAGATCAGCTCCTTGATCTTGGGCAGCACGTCGCGATGCTTGAGGATCATCAGGCCGATATTGCTGAGCGGGCCGGTGGCGACGACCAGGATCGGTTCGGGCGCGGCGCGCAGCCTGTCGGCCAGGAAATCGACGGCATGCCGGTCAACCGGCTTGATCGTCGCCTGCGGCAGGTAGGGCGAGCCCTCGAGCCCGCTCGGGCCATCGGCGGTGCCGAGCACCAGCGGGCGCGCCAGCGGGCGGTGACAGCCCTGCGCGACAGGCACGTCGCCGGCGCCGATATACTCCAGGATGCGCAAGGCATTGGCGGTCGTCTTCTCGACTTCCGCATTGCCGCAGGTCGTGGTGACGCCGATGAGTTCGATGGCCGGCGAGCGATGCGCCATGACCAGCGCAATGGCGTCGTCGTGGCCGGGGTCGCAGTCGAACAGGATAGGAGTTGGCTTGGTCATCATGTCGTCTTTCACGCCGCCCGCTCGTAGCGCGCTATGGTTTTCTTGAAGCCGTCGAGGAAACGCCGGCCGTCCAGGCCGGTGCAGATGCGGGTGGTCTTGGGCCCGCCGCCGGGCAGCAGTTGCCGGCCGCGATAGGCGACGGTCTGGCCGCGCGCCAGCCTGCCGTCGAGCACGACGTCGGCGAACAGCGGCTCGGTCATCGTCGCCAGGCCGGGATCGAAAGCCAGCGCCACGGTGATCACGTCATCCATCGGGAACCCGACGAGGTCGAAGAATTCGCGCCAGATGTCGATGTAGATCGGGAAGCTGTCGGCGATCATCTCAAGGACGGGATTGTCCCTGGCGACGGCCTGCATGTCGGCGATGTCGTCGCGCGTCAGCATCGAGTCGGCGACGCGGTTGTCCTCGCAGATGTCGAGGGGGACGAGGATCTTCTCGACATCGGCGTTGAGCACGATGCGCGAAGCCTCCGGATCGGCCCAGATGTTGTACTCCGACAGGGGTGTGATGTTGCCCGGCGTCTGGAAATTGCCGCCGAGCACGATCAGCCGCTTGAGTGCACCGGTCAGTCCCGGCTCCTGCAACAGCGCCATCGCCGTGTTGGTCAGCGGGCCGGTCGTCACCAGCGTGATCTCGCCCGGATTGGCCATGACCGTCTCGATGATGAAATCGACCGCATGTCCCGACGTGGCCTGCCGCACCGGCGTCGGCGCCGGCGGGTTGAACTTCTTCAGGCGATCGCCGAAACGGGCGACAAGCCGTTTTTCGAAATGCACCGGCGCCTCCATGTCGGCCTTGGCGTTGCCGACGATCGGCCGCCACGCGCCGGCGTGAACCGGGATATCGTTACGCCCGGCGAGCGTCAGCGTGTTGAGGACGACGTTGGTGACCTGTTCGATCGGGCCGGCCGCACCGGTCACGGTGGTGACACCCTCGAGCCGGAGTTTGGGATTGACCGCTGCAAACAGCACGGCGAGAATATCGTCGCCGGCTGAATCCACGTCGAGGATTATGCGTTCCATAAAGGCTTCCTTCACTGGGGATTTTTGCCGCCGGGTTCGGTGTTCCTGTCTACCGACAGCAGTTTCCGCATCGATTCCAGCGTCTCCGCGATGATCCTCGGGCGCGCCCGGTAGGACAGCGCGAACAATGCGATCAGCGCGACGACATAGGGGACGGTGAGAACCAGGTAGGACGGATAGCCAAACGTCTGCAGGCGCAACGAAAAGGCATCGGCGAAGCCGAACAGCAGGCAGCCGGCCAGCACCTTCAGCGGATCGCCGTTGGAAAAGATCAGGATCGCCACCGCCATGAAACCACGGCCCGACGACATGTTTTCGGTGAACATGGTGATGTAGCCGAGGGACAGATGCGCGCCGGCGAGGCCCGCCAGCAATCCGCACAGCAGGGATGCGATGTAGCGGACGCGGGTGATCGAGATGCCAAGCGCCTCGGCGGCTTCCGGCTTTTCGCCGACGACGCGGATATAGAGGCCGAGCCGCGTCCGGTTGTAGCAGACGACCAGCAGCGGCACGGCGATGAAGGCGGCATAGACGAGCGGCGTGAAACCGGAGATCAGCGGCGCCCAGGAGCCGAGAAGGTCGCGGGCGCCGGGCAGCTGGACTTTCGGCAGGCCGACGATGCCGTGACCGACGATCGAACCGCGCGTGCCGAAGATCGCTTTCATCAGCGAGATCGTCATGCCGCCGGCCAGGATGTTGAGCGCCAGCCCGACGACAACTTCATTGGCCTTGAAGCTCACCACCAGGACAGCAAAAACCAGGGCGAAGACGAGCGCCGCCGCAACGCCGCAGGCGACGCCCGCCAGTGCGGAACCGGTCCAGATCGAACCGAGGACGGCGAAGAAGGCGCCGACCAGCATCTGCCCCTCGAGGCCGATGTTGAAGATGCCGGCCTTGGTGGTGAACGAGCCGCCAAGCGCGACCAGAAGGATGGGCGCGGTGGTGCGAAGCGTCGCAGCGATCAGCGCGACGTTGATGAGCTTGTCTAGAATTTCCATCGCCGCTCCCCTGCCTGGCTGTCGCCGCGCTTTCTCACCAGCACCTGGGCCGACACGCTGAGGATGATCAGCGCCTGGATCACGGTGATGATTTCGCGCGACGCGCTGGTGTCGACCTCGAGCAGCAGCGATCCGTTGCGCAGGGCACCGAAGAACAGTGCGGTGAAGATGGTGGCGACCGGCGAGCCATTGGCGAGCAGGGCGGCGATCAGCCCGTCGAAGCCGAAACCGGGGGCAAATCCTTCCATGAAGCGGTGATGGACGCCGAGCGTCTCGACGCCGCCGGCCAGCCCGCCGACGGCCCCTGAAAGCAGCAGGACCAGGAAACCCTGCCGTTTCACGTTGACGCCGCCATATTCGGCGAATTTCGGCGCCGAGCCGACCATCGTGACGCCGTAACCCCATTTGGTGTAGCGGAAGACAAGGGCCGCGCCGACCGCCAGCACCAGGCCAATGACCAGGCCCCAGTTCAACCGCGAGAAGGCGAAGATCTCCGGCAGATAGGATGTCGCCAGGATCGGCGGCGTCTCCGACCAGCCGCCCGGCCGCTTGAACAGGAAGATGGTGAAGTAGGATGTGAGCAGCACCGCCACGTAGTTCGACAGGATCGTCGAGACGACCTCGTTGGTGTTGTAGCGGGCGCGGAAATAGGCGGGGATGGCGACCCAGGCCGCGCCCGCCACGACCGCCAGCGCCAGTGCTGCCAGTGTGTGGATGCCCGCGGGCAGGGGCATGGCAAAGCCGACCCAGGCGGCGGCGAAGCCGCCGAGGAACAGCTGGCCCTCGATGCCGACGTTGAACATGCCGCCGCGCAAGCCGATGCAGGCCGCGACACCGCAGATCAGGATCGGCGTCGTCTGCAGCAAGGTCCCGGCAATCTTCTCCTGATCGCCGAAGGCGCCGCGCAACAGTGTCATGAACACACGCACCGGGCTTTCGCCGACCATGAGGATGATGATCGCGCCCATCAGCAGTGCCACGCCGATGGCGATGACCTGGCCGGAAACGGCACGCAAATGGTCTTTCATGATGCGGTCTCCGCGGGGAATTCCGGCGCGGCCACGCCTGCCATCATCATGCCGATGCGCTCCTCGTCGGCGTCATCGCCAGAAACCTCGCCCATGATCCGCCCGTTGAACATCACCAGGATGCGGTCGGCAAGGGCGGCCAGTTCGTCGAGTTGCACGGAAATCAGCAGGATCGCGCGGCCGGCGGCGCGCTGTCGCATGATCTCGTCATGAATGGCCTCCTGGGCGCCGATGTCGACGCCGCGCGTCGGCTGGTCGATCAGCAGGAAATCGGCGCCATTGGTGAATTCGCGTGCCAGAACGACCTTCTGGATGTTTCCGCCCGAAAGCCGCTTGACCGCATCGCCCGGTCCGCGCGCGCGAATATCGAAGCTCTTGATCAGCGTTTCGGCGTTTTGATTTATGGCATTCCAGTTGAGCATGCCGCCACGACTCCATGGTGCGCGATGCTGGCGGCCCATCAGGGTGTTGGCCGCTATCGAAGCGTTGCGATCGACCCCGCGTACCATGCGGTCGCCTGGAACATGGGCGAGGCCTGCCTGGCGGATCGCGGCGGGCGAGAGATCGGTGAGATTCTGGCCCTTCAGCCAGGCCCCGCCATGGCTTGCCGGCCGCAGGCCCGAAAGCACTTCCGCCAGCTCCGTCTGTCCATTGCCGGCCACACCCGCGATCCCCACCACCTCGCCGGAGCGGACCGTGAAACTGGCAAAGCGAAGGGCTGGCAGCAGGCGATCGTCGCGCGCCCACAGATCCTTCACTTCGAGCACCACGTCGCCGTGCAGCGAAGCGCGCGGCCGGCGGTCGAAGCTCACTTCGCGGCCGACCATCATGTGCACCAACTCGTCCTTGCTGAGCTCGGCCGTCGGCCTGGTCGCCACCTTCCTGCCGTTGCGCAGCACCGTCACCGTGTCGGACACTTCCATCACTTCTTCCAGGTGGTGCGAAATGAAGATCACCGTCATGCCCTCGGCCACGAAGCTGCGCAGCGTCTGGAACAGTTCACGGCTCTCCTGCGGCGTCAGCACGGCGGTCGGTTCATCGAGGATGATGGTGCGCGCGCCGCGCACCAGGACCTTCAGGATTTCGATGCGCTGTTCTATGCCGACCGAGAGCAGCCCGACGCGCTCGGTCGGATCGACCTGCAGGCCGAAGCGCTTCGACAGGTCGCGCGTTCGCGCCACCTGCGCAGCGTGGTCGATCAGTCCATGGCGACGGATTTCCATGCCGAGAAAGACGTTGTCGGCAACCGAGAGCGAGGGAACCAGCTTGAAATGCTGGTGAACCATGCCGAGGCCGGCCTTTATCGCCATGGACGGGTCGGCGATCACGATCTCTTCACCGTTCAGCCGGATCGAGCCTTCGTCCGGCTGCAAGAGGCCGAACAGGATGTTCATCAGCGTCGTCTTGCCGGCACCGTTCTCGCCGATGATGGCGTGGATCTCGCCGCGGCGGACCGCAAGGTCGATGCCGTCATTGGCGACGAATGCGCCAAAACGCTTGGTGATGCCAGTCAACTCGACGGCCATCGCGGCATTGCTGTGGAGGGTCGGCGACCCCGGCGTGTTCGACAACATGGCTCTCGCAGATTGGACACTGATCCGCCGCGGCAAGCCGCGGCGGATCAGTCTAGCGCTTTCTTGGGAGGGAGGCGCTGGTGTTGGCTTATTTCGCCTTGGCGATCACGATCTTGCCGTCGACGATGCCCTTTTTGATCTCGTCGAGCTTGGCGGTCATCTCTGCCGGGATCTTGACGGCGATGTCATCGCAGACCTTGACTTCGACACCGCCCGAGGCGAGGTCGAAAGTGCGGGTGCCGGCGGTGATCTTGCGGCCCTCGACCTCGTCCTTGATCAGCGTATAGACGGCGATGTCGCCGCGCTTCAGCATGCTGGCGAGCACATTTCCGGGGGCCGAGCCGCACATGTCGATGTCGACGCCGATCGAATATTTGTCGACCGCGGCACTTGCCTGCATCACGCCTTCACCCGTCGGGCCGGCGACGTTGTAGACAATGTCGGAGCCTTGGCCGTAAAGCGCCTGGGCAAGTTCGCTTCCCTTGGCCGGGTCGTCGAAGGTTCCGGCGAAGACGGAGTTCACCTTGACGTCGGGCGCGGCATATTTGGCGCCTTGCTCGTAGCCGCCCAGGAAGTTGCGGATCACCGGGATATCGCGGCCGCCGACAAAGCCGATGGCCTTGCCGTCGCCGATCTTGTCGAAGGCGGTGCCCTTGGCTTCGATCATGCCGGCAAGCGCGCCGGCGACGAAGGATCCCTGCTCCTCGGCGAAATTGGCGTAGATCATCTTGGGGTTGTCGAGGACGCCATCGATGAACACGAAGCGCTGGTCAGGATATTCGGCGCTGACCTTTTGCAGCGAGTCCACCAGCTCCCAGCCCATCACGAAGATCAGGTCGTACTGTTTGCCCTTGGCAAGATTCTCGAACTGCTGCTGGTAGTCGAGCGCGCGATTGCCGGTGTCGACCAGCTTGAGATCGATGCCGAAATCGGTCTTGGCCTTGTTGAGGCCGTTGACGATCGAAACGCCAAAACCCTGTGCAAAGTATCCCGAGATGGCGGCCACGGAAACCTTGGCCTGTGCGGCGGCCGGTCCGAACGAAATGGCAAGCATCGTGCCGGCCAGGAATAAACTCTTGAGCGCCCTTTTCATGTCATTCCCCTTCAGCTTTTTTCAGCTTTTGAAGCCACGCTTTGACCATCCCCCACACATCGCCGGGACAACGGCGAGTTCGTTGATGGTCATATGAGTTTAGGAGCGGCTTAACAGGCTGTCAATCGTCATCCGATGCAGTTTTCTTGGCCCTTCGCCCGCTTGCCCGACGTCTGTGCTTGACAAATGTCGATAGGCATAATTGTTGATACTCTAACGAGTTTTATGAACGACGGGATGAAGGAAGAGAACAATGCCGGCTGTGGTGGTCAGGAAATTTCTGGTTCAGATGGAAGAGATATTCCATGAGGGCGGACCCCACGCGGCACGCCCGCTCAAGCGAGGCGCGATCGTCGCGGTCATCGCCAACCCTTTTGCCGGACGCTATGTCGAAGAGATCACCGGCTTCATGGAAGACCTGAAGCCGCTCGGTCTCGATATGGCTCGGCGCCTGATCGACGCCATTGGTGAGGGCGGCCAGGCCATCGAAGGTTATGGCAAGGGTGCCATAGTCGGCGCCGCCGGCGAGCTTGAACATGGCGCGCTCTGGCACAATCCGGGCGGCTACGCGATGCGCGAACTGCTCGGCAATGCCAAGGCGATCGTGCCTTCGACCAAGAAAGTCGGCGGCCCCGGAACGCGCATCGACATCCCGATCACGCACATAAACGCCTCCTATGTGCGCAGCCATTTCGATGCAATCGAGATCGGCATTGCCGATGCGCCGCGCAGCGATGAAATGGCGGTCATCCTGGCGATGACCACCGGCGCACGCGTTCATGCACGGGTCGGCGGCCTTGCCGCCGCCGACATCAAGGGTGAGGACGGACTGCGATGAGCCCGGAAATCCGCCGTATCATCACCATCGTCGAGGAAACCCGGATCGAAGGCGGGCGGCACGTCGATCCGCCGACGCGGCGTGCCGCAGCCATTGCGGTCATCCGCAACCCCTATGCGGGTACCTACGTCGAGGATCTGTCGGCACTCAGCGCCATCGGCGAAGCGTTGGGCGAAATCTTGCCCAAGCGCGCCGTCGCTGCTCTGGGCATTGCCGGCAACCGGGTCGAGAGCTTCGGCAAGGCGGCCGCCGTCGGCGCCGATGGCGAGCTCGAACATGCCGCCGCCATCCTTCATCCAAAGCTCGGCGCCCCGTTCCGCGATGTGCTCGGCAAGGGCGCCGCGCTCATTCCCTCATCGAAGAAGCGCGGCGGCCTCGGCGTGCCGCTCGAT